>CAZYLG010000084.1:0-9714 GCA_964648565.1 uncultured Thermoplasmatales archaeon | reverse complement strand
TATTGAACAGAAAATATATTGGTATTGACAAAAAGAGAGATTTTTTAGAAATGACAAAGAGAAGATATAAAGAAACGATGCAAATATTAATTTGAAAGCATATCTTTAAAATTTGATAAATCCAAACGCTTGTAAAATGGTAAAGATTCCTTTAATTTTATTTCGCCAATTTTTATAGCATTAAAAACCTCAAAATTAGCATACAATCCCATAAAAAACTCAGGCAATTCCTGAGTATTTAAAATCTCTAAGTATTTTTCTTCTATCTTTGAGCCACCTTCATCTTTCATTCTCTCTTTTTCAAGAGCAATTTTTTGAAATGCATGTAGTAATCTATTTCTAATTGCTTGAATTTCAAGAGCTGCTTCCCAAATTTTTTCAGCAGATTTTTTTAAAGATACATCATTTATAGCATCAGAAATAAATTCAATATCATTTTTAGACTTTGGACGTTCAATTAGAGGAATATAAATTTTCTCACCATCAGGAGCAGTGATTCTACCCTCGTAAGAGGACCACCAATTAACAATATACTCAATATCATTAGCAGTGGTTTGGGAATCGCTAATTAATTCAGCTAATTCAGAATCATTACCAAGACTGTTTCTCTCCTCTTTTAAAACCTCAATCCACTCAATTGCATCTATTAAAAGTTCATAAAAGGTATCCCAGCAATATCTTCCCCTTCTGAAAGGACCATATTGTTCATTAATTAACCATTCAGCAATATGTACCTTAGCAGAAATATCTTTTTTAGAAATGGATATTTGTAAAGGTTTTGATTTGTATGTTCCAATCAACTGATGTGCTAGAACAGGTTCTTTCCCTTTACTTATCACATATAAACTTGAATGTTTTGGAAATAAAATAAGCGATGATTGATTTTCTTCAATTGCAAAAATAACATTAGTGTTAGAATCCGCTATAATGGTAGGATCATATGGATCATCCATATCTTTATTACGTTTTATCCTCTCTTTCTTTTCCATTGGAGATCGAAGTTCTTCTTGAAACCAATCATTTACATCTTCAATAATGGGGTTTGGAACTTTATCTTCTATAAAATCCAAACGCTCCCTATCAACATGTTCCTCAACTTTTTGCAATAATTTTGGTGTCTTAATTTTATTTTTAGAGAAATAAATAGGATGATGTGCAAAACCAATTTCCATTCGTTTAATCATATCTTTGACATAGTTTGAAGTCATCTCGTTTAAGAGAAATGTAATCTTATCAACAAAATCAGCAAAAATATCATCACCCATAAATGGAGGTTCAATAGCAAAAATGTATTTATTGCCAGATGAAATGTCATCAAGATGGCTATGTAATTGTCTCCAAGTAGACACAATGACATTGTCTCCAACATCTCTAAGAATAATTTTTCTCAATTTTATTTTATCTGCATTATGGCAAATTAAAAATACATTATCTTCAAAATCAATAGATTGCAACGTATCAACAATAATATTATACAACGGCTTTTCTTCAGAGTATTTCTCAGATAGATCATATAATTTATTACAAAAATGAGGAATATTTTCATAAATTAAAGGTAAATCTTCTATGATGCCGATAAATGAAATAAAATTAATAGGTTGATTAGTAAATTTACTCCATCGAACAAAACTGTTAAATGAAGCAGTTAATTCTAATGGGGAACGTTTTGCATAAAATAGATATCTTTTGATTTCTTTCAGTTCAGAATAATTATTTTTGTTTATAGCCTTTTTTGGAATTGATTCTCTTAAATCGGTTTCAACATCATGAAATAACGTATCAATATAGGAGATTTTTTCAAAATAAATATTATCCATGAAGATTACACCACCTTAATTCATCTTGTAAAGAAGAACCTGGATTTGGAAAGATATCATCATTATTTTTCCATTGATTATCAATTAACCATTTGATTCTATTTTTAGTATCCCAACAATGGAAAAAAACATTATAATCTGAAAAATGTTCAATAAAATCTTGATGAAGATATCTTAAACGAGGATTTGTTGAAAAAAGCAGAACACAGCAAGAAGAATCCAGTTTTTTTAAGAAATCATAAAAATCTGTTTTCCTAAAAACATGAAAAAAATAATCAACGGCATCAATGATAACAAGACTTGGAGATTCAACTTTCTCTTCTAAAATATTAACATTTGGTAATGTAGTTGATGCATTACGAATAAAAACAACTTTATCATCAGAAATTTTTTCATTAGGAAAATCTTCATTATTAAATATTTCAATAATATTATCTCTTTGGTCACAAAAAATATCATTAAAATTTAATAAAACAAAAGACATCCATTCATAATTATAATTTATATTTGATTTAGCAATGGGGCAATGTTTGAAGGTTGGAACTGCTTCTTCTGGTAAATCTTCATCTTTAATTTTTCTAGGAGATGCAAGTAATTTTTTTTCTCCATCAATCGTATAATGAACAATATGTACTCTTTTAGGAACTAACATCTTTTTGACTTTTTCCATAATATATTCGTGATCTTTTGATTCAAAAATATAATCATCGGCATTATCAGAGATACCTAAACATTTGTATAAAACATTATGTTGAGGGGATTTAATCCCTTCATGTGGATCACCCTTATTGATTTTTTTTGAAAAAACTAGAATAGGACCCGTTTTTGGATTATTTCTTTTATATTTAAGGATTAACAATGGTATAAATTTTACATTATCAAAAGGCCAAGTAATTAAATGAATGCCTTCAATCTCATTATTTTTTTCAATCCAATTTAGATATGATTGTTCAATTGGATTAGGAATTATTTCCCAAAAAAGAGGTAATCCTTTTTTTACAATTTCTTTTGATATATGACCATATTCTCTTCTACTTAATTTTAAAAATGGTTTAAAATTTGCTCTACAATCAGAATTTTGACATTGAATTATACCATTAAATTCCCTCAAAGGTTTGGTATATGCAGAATCAATATGAGGTTCATGGCATGAAGGACAAGTTAGCCAAAAATGAAAAAACTTGTTCATTGAAATAGCCTCCAATCAGTTTTTATTGACATTGATTTTGTTATATCAAAAATCCCTTTCAGATTAACAACTTGACTTTCATTTGAGGTGATATAACCAATTTCAATATTTTTAAAAATTGAGTTTCCTCTAAATTCTCCACTACCAATATAAGCCATTTTAGAATCTTGAATTAACAGTTTTGCATGAACAGATCCAAGATGAGGGTGAAATTCTTCCTCATTTGTTCCATCATAAAATTGGTAAATGTTAATTTCTCGGTTTTTTAACTCATCACAAAAATGTCTATAAAAATTTGAAAAAGCAAGTAATCTTGGATTCTTTTTATTCGTTCTTTTTAAACTTCGAGTAATAATTTCAACATCAATATTCTTTTTAACAGCATCTATCAAATAATTACCAAAAAAATCAAAACCTTTTTTATCTGCAAAAGGAGAAATAATAGAAATATTGTTAATTGCATTTCTCATCAATGATTTCCATGCAACATCATGGTCAATATACAAGATATTCTTTTCATCTAATTTTGAAATAAACTGCTTTGCATGAACACCAGGCAATCCTAAAACAAGTATATGTTCAACATTTTTATTTCGCAGGAATTCTAACCAATCAAATGTATCAGCGATATATAATCCATTATTTTCGGTTAAAAAGTTATTATCTATCAAATTTAAAATTTCTTTTTTTGTCTTTGATTGATTATGAAAATCTATTAATTTTTCGCAAATCAGATCTATTCCAGGATGTAAATCATATGAGTTTAGATCTTTGATCTTATTTAGTATTCTCATTTGAATTGAAGTTAATTCCATAAACCTATCCCTTCTTTATTCCAAAGAACTCTTCTATCAAGACTGCGATTCCAATAGCCATCACAGCAATGATCAGGGATATGTAAACAAGCAAAACAATTCGCAGGATCAATAGCATTTTTTGAACAAATTGGATCCCGAGGACAATTTGATGCTTTTCTTTTTAATTTAATTGGATCTGTTAATTCCAAAATATTACCTTCAAAAACCTCACGTAATTGACCCAAAGTCGGAAAAATAGTTGTAAATAATAAAATCGATCCTGCATGTGGAAATATTCTATGAGATAAAGAACCAATACCTAAACCAGATATCTCAGATATTCTTCTTATCAAAATATGTGATAAGGTATGAAGAATACAATCAATTTTTTTAATTTGCTCATTGTCTTCAATTAAAGCAACATTTAATGAATCGTAATCGGTTTTTCCATTAATATTCAATAATTCCAAAATTCTTGAAGGTTCTATTTTGATATATAATGCTTCTACAGGATGATTAGTACCAAATATTAGGGGATTATTCTCACAGGGTGTGGCTAATTTTTTATCTCTTGTCCTTAAACTAACTTTTTTAACGTAATTCAATCGATGAAAGGGAATATTCCTATCGTTAACCTTTGTTCCCAATGCAACTTTAACAATTTGTAAATTTCTATCTGGATCATTTAACTCATCTGTTGATTCTTCATGACTTAAATAAGTAAAATTTTCAAAATATAAATTCCTTAAATTTTTTTCATACTGATCAATTTTTTCGTCTATTTGTTCTTTCCTCGGATCATCATCACTTAATTCATGTAAGAAATTTTGATAAGTAGTAGAATTTGCAATTGATAAATTAATTATCTCATCAAAACGGAATCTTAATTTATTAACATAAGATGATAATTCTTCATCTTTAATTCCAGCTTTCAATAATATCTTATTAAATTCTACTGATGCCCTATCACTATTATTCGATTTTTGCTTGAATTCATCATCTTTTTTAAATAAATCAGTCTTAACTTCAATATAGGGCTCATCATTACTATTCATTTGTTCAACGGTTTTCAGTCGAAATCTCTTATCATTGATATAAGATAATTTTTTAATTAAGCCTGCTCTAATTTTAATCCATTGATTAAATAATTCTTCAATACTGGGAGCATCATTAAACATAAATAAGGATGCCAACAAATGAGAATCTGGTTTAAAATCAAATGGCATAGTATCAACTTTTGTTATAACAAAAGATTGACGAGGACCACGTGTTGTTGGCGTTATTGATAATTTTTTCCCATTTTTGTAAAATCCAGGAAAATATGGAAATTTACCAGATTTTTTTGCATATGGATCTCGTTCTTTACCATATTCACATTGTTTATTATCACAAGATATCTTCCAACCAAGAATTGAAACTGCACTTCCTGAATATTTCAATCTTAACGGATGTCCATTTGGACATTTTGTTGGTAAATCATATTGATCTCCTGTTTCATAATTTATCAGAATATGAGGTTGTTGATTAATGGGTCTTGTACCACATTTTGGACATGCAATACCTACTTTACTTGGATTAGGGCTCCGCTGGTTCACCTCATTACCTAAGTTTGCATCATCTTTTATTTTAAATAATCGCAAACACTTTTGACATCTGAAAACTCTTGGATAAATTTGAATATATGCTCTATTTACATCACTAATTAAGAAATTATCAGTTGAAATATCTTTGTTAAATAATTTAAAATATTCGTCCTTAATCCATCGCCGCAATGCTTTCGGATCTCGTACTTGAAACCAATGGTGACTCTCTGATTCCTCAATCGTTTTCCAACCTTTTGATGATTTTGCTGTTGTTACGATACCTGTTACACTTTCACGTGAAACAAAACCTTCGCTGTTTGTCCGAGGTTTAGTAGATAAAGTATGCCATAATCCAGGTAATGCTTTATAGACATTGCTCGATCGTTGAACTGTTACTGTTATCTCACTCATTTTCATTTCCCCCCTCTAAATAGGCCATTGAGTTTTTCGTTGGCAGTATGACAACTGGTTCTTGAATTCCTCTTAGACCCGTCATACAATTTAACCATGAAGCCACAAAGTCATCATTGCGATCCCCATTTTCATGTTGTTTAGAACCCATTACTCTTTTTAAAAAAAATGCAAGTTGACCATTAACATAATACTTTGGTACGCTTCCTCTAAACTTGTTGACCAATTCAATATTAAATCTATCAAATAATAAATCAAAGTAATTTTCTAAAATATAAAGAACATTTTTAGGTAAAAGATCAGGCGGCGTTTGTTTTTTGACAAAATCCGAGGGGGCAATACCAAGCCCTTCTTTCAATAAAGATTTTAAATCACGATCAAGTGAATCAATAGCTTCTCTCCAATAAAGATAACCCGCAGTATTTTCAGAAGGATTTCCAAGTTGATAGATAGTGATAGGCCATCTTCTATCAATTTTCTCACATGATTTTAATAATTGTTGACCATAGGAACATAAAACAAAACAAATAGTTGTTGCAAATACTTCCTTTAACGCATCTTTACTCCATCTAGATATTGGAACTGATTCAACCCAAAATTTTAATGTTTGAATGTACATCTCAAATGAGGAAGAAAGTTGTAAATCCCTACTTCTTGAGGGATAAAAAGATACAAAAACAGCACCTGGAAATTTTCTGCCAATTCGACTTGAGGCTTGAATGAATTCAGCAGTTGAATCAGGCATACCCTGAAAAAACATTTGATTAACATTTGAAATATCAACTCCATGGGAAATCAAAGATGTAGCAATTAACGAATCTAGATCTCCGTCAATGGTCATTTTTCTACGATAATTTCTAATTTCATCCATGGAATTATCGCCAGTAACTGCATCACAGGTAATATTTGGATATTTGTTTTCAAATTTTGATAAATCATCATTGACAATTTTATCTATTGAGCTTGCAAAATTATGGGTTCCAATTTTTCTATTTTGATAGACAAAATTCTTAGTATAATAACTTTTGATAAATTCTTTTACCTTGTATTCAGAATATTGATTAATGATTTTATTTATAACTGGCTCATCTTTTATCAAAGAAATATCATTGAGAATATCATGCAGGAGCATCCAACAATACTGAACAGATCTATAAGATGCATAATCTGGCGTTTTACCATGAGGCATCATACCAATATAGGTTCTATGAACACTGTCTAAATGTTTAAAAAACGCATCACTTTTTGGCCGATCTAAGGGGTTGATAATCGGTGCTTCACCCGGCCATAACGTTGTACCTCTTAAATAGAGAAGGCCAACTTGTTTACGAGTCCCCGCAAGTGTTGCACTCATTGCGATATAATTAACATGATGACTTGAATTTTTATAAATAATTGTATCTATTAGACTTTCAAAATAGCTATCAATGGTACCAAGATTCTCTTTTAACAAATGTAATTCATCCTGAATCATAAAAACAGGTGCATGATTACCATTATTATTGATTTTAATTAGATCATTATCACATTTGAAATTTGAAAATGGTTTATTTTTATCAAATGGTTGCCCTCTTTTTTGAAATGAATGAAATGCATTTGATGAGCCAAAAGATGATGATTTTTTATTACCACAACGAACATCCATAATACTACAGTTTTTAGGAGTAATGCTATATCCATGGTTTTTACATTTAAATAATTGGGCACCTAACAATCCTGAGAAAAAAGGGGTCCATGCAGCAGTAGCAATTTTATCAACAGTTGATACCAGAACTGAAGGAAGATAACGATATATCTCTTCATCTGTTACATACAAATAAAATTCATTATGACATTTTTCACACCAATGAATTACTCGATGTTTATTGCTATCATATCGCCATCGATAATCACCCGCAATTTCAACAACTTCACCTTTATTTTTTAATTGAATGATATCTTTATTTTTTTTGCAAATAGGGCATTCTGATAATAACCCACCTTGAGCGAATTTATAACCGTCATTTCTTTTGAACAACAATTCGTTTTTTGAAGGATCTCCCATTTTCTCATATACCCACTCAGCAACCGTTGCAGGATATAGATCATCATTACCAACAAAAAATCCTAAAGAGAACGGATCGCCTCTAATACTATATTCATTCTTAACAAAATTAGCCCAAATAATAATATTTGTTAACCTATCAAATTGATCTAAGGCAAGTAAACGCAAAGGAAATTTTACCCAAGATCCAATTCCAAATTCTTGTTTCATCAATCTTTGATAAAAAAGTAGTGTAATTGTTAATCCAACATATGATTCTGTTTTACCTCCACCAGTTGCAACATATAAAAGTTCTGCATCATCATTAATTGAATCTTGTTTTTTTTCTCGTACCAAACGATGAATATTGCCAATGATAAAAACAATCTGAAATAATCTCCATCCCTCCTCTTTTTTATCCGTTCCATAAGCAAACTCATAAGTTTTATTCATTAACCGAAAAGCAGATAAAATTTTCTTATCTGATTTAATAAGATCCGCGCCACTTTTAAAACGATTAAAAATTAATTTAAATTGTTTAACATCTAAATTTTTATCTGTAAATTCATCCTCATATGATTTTTTAAAATCATCTAAATAATCAATGATTTTTTCTAAATTAGCAATAATTATCTTATCATTTTTATCCGCAAGCAGATGAAATCTTAAACATTCTAAATCAGAAGCATCAAAAGGTCTATCTCTTTTCAACTGTTGAATATTAGTGATTTTTGTTACAATTCTATTTGATTCCTTTATATATTCTGGAAAACAACCAGTTCCCCAAACATAAGTATTATATTTTATATCAAAAGAAGGAGGTAAATCTCCTTCAGTTACAATTCTTGAATATGGAAGATCATATTTCCATGAATTCTTAATTTCCTCAACGACCACTTTATGAAAATCAATGGATATATTTGGATTAAAAATAACTGGATCAAATAATTCTTTCGATTTAAAGTCCTTAGTAGCAGAAAAATCAGTACAATTAACCAAGGAAACATTAATTAAATGAATATTTTCTTTTTCAAAACCTGGAAAAATACCTTCATCAGAAATAACTAATTTAACTTTCCAATCAAGATTAATTTCAGCAATATTTTTTTGAATTTTATCCCAAAAACCACGATAAGAACCAATATTGCCACTTTTCAAAAGTTCAATAGGTAAATCTCTTGATGTTGAAATATACATTTCTTTTTCAGATATTTCCTTTAAAACATTATTTCTTAAATTAATTATTTCTTCATGTTCATTATTATTTTTTAATTCTGAAATGTTTACCGTAATTTTAGGTAAGGATAAATCAAGTCGCTTCCAAATTAAAGGATGTTCAATAGTATCTTCAGTAATTTCATTATCAATAACTGATTGAATATCAGAATTTAAACCTGTTTCATTACCATAAATATTTTTTATACCATCCTTATACTCATCATCGGTTGGTATAATTCTAACATACAATGAAAGTTTTGAATTAATATCGATAGAACCTTTATTTTTGACAGCAAAATGAATTGAAATAGATGAAGGTTTACGCAATGTTGAAAGCAGATCAGCAGTATCATTACCACCCTTTTCATTATCAGTTTCCATATCAGATACTACAAGTTCATCATTGTTTTCTGGTTCTTCTTCAGAATTTTTTTCAGGATAAATACATCCTAAATAAAGATCGTTATGGGGGATTACAAATCGAATTTTATTTTTTAATGGGTGTACACCACTACCAACATCAGTTATATTGTCAGCTAAATGTTTTGATAAAAATTGTCCTAGAATCTGTTTATCCTCAAAAGATATATCATTTTCGCTAATTATAGCCCCTCCACCGTTGTTTATTTTTTACTTTTAAACTACTTAGTACATGACAAAAAAATTATAACACATT
>CAZYLG010000083.1:0-9867 GCA_964648565.1 uncultured Thermoplasmatales archaeon | reverse complement strand
ATGTTAGTGAAAGCAGGTGCTATTTATAAGATTTGCGGGAGTAATAATTATATGTGTTTATAAAGATGAGGGTTGTATTATGTCTTTGGTCATATCTGTGAGTGGAAGTAGTGGGGCTGATACGATGCTTTCAGATGAAGTTCTTTTGCTTGCTGAACGGGTTGGTGAGGAGATTGCAATGCATAATGCAGTGTTGTTGACTGGTGGGAAGGGAGGTATGATGCGTGCAGCATGTAAGGGAGCAAAGAGTAAAGATGGAACTACGATTGGTATTCTACCATTTTCTAAGGATGAGGCAAATGAATTTGTGGATATTATACTTCCTTCGAATATGGGATATGGTCGGAATAGATTAGTGGTTTCGATGGCTGATGCTGTTATTGCTATTGCTGGTCGATGGGGAACACTAAATGAGATTAGTGAAGCGTTGATGGTAGGTAAGCCGCTAGTTTTTTTGTTGGGTTGTGATGGTGTTGTGGATAGGTTATCACGTAGTGATATTATTTCTGATGAAGAGGTTTTTGTTGATTATGCGTCTTCTCCTAAAGATGCGGTTCGAAGTGCATTGGAGTTGATCAGGATTAAAAATGAGACCAAAGATTAATATGAATAAAATTGATATTGTGTGGTAAGGGATGTAGATGCGTGAATACAAAATAAAAAGAGGATATCACCCAGATATAAATGCAATCGTGAAGGAATACTTTGATGTTTCTGCTGATGTGAGTAAGGGTTGCTCTTTTGAGGTGGAAGGTATCGGTAAGATTGATATGAAACAAGAGCAGAAATCGTTGTTTGTTGATATTGTACCACCTAAAAAGGTGTCTGGAGATTATAGTATTATTAAAAAGTGGAACGATTTTTTGTACGATGCCACTGGAAAAACAACAAAGGAACGGAAAAAGGATTTTGGAAAAGTTAAGAAGAAATAATGGAAAAAGAAAACGTTTCTTTGTGTTCTCTTTTCTTTATTTTTTTACTGATTCCCAGTCTTTGAGGAATCGATCTATGCCGGCATCGGTTAGTGAATGATGGCTCATTTTTCTTATGATTTGTGGTGGGATGGTTGCAATATCTGCACCAATTCGAGCGGATTGGATGACATGGATTGGATGTCGGATGCTTGCAACAATTACTTCTGTTTCAATGTTGTAATTGTAAAAGATTTCAACGATTTCTTCTATGATATTCATTCCTTCTTGGCCGATGTCATCAAGTCTTCCAATGAACGGACTGACAAAGGTTGCTCCAGCTTTTGCAGCTAGTAAGGCTTGGTTTGCTGAAAAAACAAGGGTGACATTGGTTTGAATTCCTTTAGAGCTTAAGGTTTTTACTGCTTTGAGTCCTTCGGGAGTCATTGGGATTTTGATGGCAACGTTTTTTTGGTATTGCTTTGAAACGCTATTGTAAAGATCTTCAGCTTCTGTGATCATGTCTTCATCTAGTTCACTAACCACTTCTAGGCTGATTGGACCGTCTACGAGGGTGAATATTTCTTCGATGATTTCTTGAAATGATCTTCCGCTTCTTTTTACCAGGGTTGGATTGGTGGTAACTCCATCTACTATACCCCATGATGCCAGTTCTTTAATTTCGTCTAAGTCTGCGCTGTCTACAAATATTTTCATGGATGCCTCAACTCCTTTTTCTGGATGGTATACGATTGGTATTGATAATTTTTTGGTTAACACTCAGGTAAGAATAGTATACAACATGATATGTATAAGGGCATGGTTTAATGTATAACTTAATAAATAGAAAAATATATATAATCAGTGCTACATTAGGATATTTGCTAGGAGAGGAATATGCCTCTAACAAGAAAAGCCCGTGTTGTTGGAAGTAGTCTGGTAGTCACCATCCCAAGTCAGATCGCAAAGGCCTATGACATCAATGATGGTGATGAAATCGAGATTATACCTGTGGAATTTGGGGAGTTCAAGATTAGGAAGCGAAATAAATAGCTCCCCCTAATCCTTAACTTAGTTAGTTGAGGTGTGAACTAGTTTTTTTGTTAAGATAAATACTTATTAAACAGATTAGTATTTACCCTCTTTTGATTTTCTATGAATAAAGTAGCTCCCTCAATCCTTTCTGCAGATTTTGCATTTTTAGCCGATGAAATACAAGCTGTTGAGCGTGCTGGATCTGATTGGCTCCATATTGATGTAATGGATGGGCATTTCGTTCCAAATATCACTATTGGACCAGCAGTAATTTCTAAGATTCGAAAGCATTCTTCATTATTTTTTGATGTTCATCTGATGATTGATGAACCTAAGCGGTATGCAAAAGATTTTGTTGAAGCCGGAGCAGATCTGATAACGTTTCATGCTGAAGCAATAAACGATTACAAATCAATGATTAATTCCATTAGATCACTGGGATGTAAGGTTGGTATTTCTTTAAATCCTGAAACAAGCGTGGACACCATCAAAGAGATCATTTCACTAGTTGACCTTGTGCTTATCATGTCTGTTCATCCTGGTTTTGGCGGCCAACAGTTCATTGATGATGTGTTACCAAAAATTAAGATTGTAAAAAAACTCATTGATGATACAGGTAAACAGATCTATCTTGAAGTGGATGGTGGAATTAATGACCAAACTGCCTTAAAAGCATGTGATCATGGTGCTGATGTGTTAGTAGCCGGAAGCTATGTATTCAAACATAATGATTATAAAAAGGCCATTCAATCATTAAAAAAATAATAAAAGAAAAAAAAGAAATTTTGTTTTTTTATTTTATCCCTGCTGCAAGGTCTTGGATCACTTCTTTTTTATTTTTTGCCTTGACGATTCCACTAGCAAGGAGAACTCCAGCTGATCCTAACTCTAGTGCTTTAGACACATCTTTTCCATTTTTAACACCGGCACCACAAAGAACTTGTACAGAATCATTTACTGATTTTACTGCATCCACACTGTTACTAACAATATCTGGATCGGCAGTGGTTACGGATGTATCTCCTCCAATGAGCCCCGGTGGTTCTACGGCTACAAATTGTGGATTAAGTGCTGCTGCTGCTTTTGAGGTTGCAACATTATTGGTGCAAATGATATTGTCCAATCCATTTTCTTGTGCTCTGGTTAAACAGGCATCGATGTTTGCAAGGGTTAATCGATGTTCACTATGATTTATCAAAGTGCCAACAGATCCAGCATCTTTTACAGCTTCAGGAAGAGTCCATCCTGTGTGACTCCCCGGTGTAATCGGATCAATATGTTCAGCCCAAACTGGAATTGAAACCTCATTTTTTACTCGATAGATATCTGTTGCTTGCACAGCTATTGCCATGCTCACATTGGTTTCTTTCCCCGCTTCTTCCATGAGTTTTGCTATTTTGATAACATCATTTCCTATAGCTTGACCATATGTTTTTACATTGAGAACAATTACTGGTGTTTGTAACAAAGTCATCTTCCTCCTCATCAATAGATTTATTTCTTTGTGTTGGTAATCGAACACCTTTAATATAGTCTTTCCCATGCATGACAAAGATATGGCAAATGGATATATTCCAGAATCCAGTCTCTTACTGGGCATCATTCCGGCATTAGTCACGTTATATTACTCTGTGAAATACTGGAATGGAAAATATTCGGAGAAAACACTTTTTATTATGTTTATCCTTGGGATTTTCATTGGATTTATAATTGCAGTTGTTCAGTCTCAAATTGCATTCAACTTAGAATTTCTTATACTCTATCCATTTCTGGAACAAATTGTAAAAACAATTATCCTTAATCTGAAAAGATTTCATGATAAAAAAGAAACAGTTCTTTACGGACTTGCATTAGGATTAGGATTTGGCTCAATTTATCCTCCTGCCTCATTATTAATTCTATCAAATCAAATAAATTCCACACTTTCATTACTCCTCATTCTGATGGGATCAATTGGTCTTGTTTTTTTACATGGTGTGACTGGTGCATTGATTGGATTTGGGATCTATAAACGGAAACTCGCTCAATACTATCTCTTTGCTGTGCTCATCTTAATAGCAGCAAATATTATTCGATTAGACTATCAACTTCAATGGATCAATCTTGTTTTTGGGATACTTTTATTTTGGTATATTCATTCATCGATTACTAAAAAAACAATTTCAATTACCAAATGTCGAAAAAGGTAGACAAGATGAAAAAATGAGGAGGAATTAAAACACATGGATAAGAATATACATAATGAATCAAGTTCGTTTCAAGCAACTGATATTGGAAAACAAAACCAGGATTCAAAACCATTAATTGCGGGGATACTTTTATTGATTGGAGGGGTTATGGGCATTCTTACCTGGATTACAGCATTATCATTTGATATGTCTATGATTGATCCTTCACTCATTGAAACTCAAATTGAATCCCAAAACGTTACTATTACCTCTGCTCAAATACAAAGTATAATTCAAACCTGTGCCGTCATTGGTATTATTCTTTCAGTGTTTCCTCTTTTAGGAGGGATCCTTTCAATTCAAAAAAAATTATGGGGTGGCGCTCTATCTTGCAGTATTATTGGTCTTTTCACTGTTGGTCCACTTTTTCTATCAAGTATTCTTGCGCTTATTTCATTAATTCTATTGATACTTGCAAAAGATCAATTTGGTCAATCACCTGAAACGGATCATACTGAATGGTAAAAAAAATGGGGAGAATTCATCAAAGAAAATCTCCCAACTTGATTTTTTTATACGTATTGATCCGTTATTTATCCTTCAAAATTTTTTCCACAATACGGACAGACTCTAGCATCATCTGGTATTACCCGACCACATCCAGGACAACGACGTTGATTACTTCCTGATTCTGTTGGTTTTTTTCCTCCCTCTGGAGGGCGGACAACAAGCCAGATTATTAAACCAATAATCCCAGTTATGATTACGATAATTAACCATAATGCACCACTACTTCCCCGCCGTTCTGCATCTTTATACACCCAGATTGCAAGAACAATCCATATAATAAAAATGACAAGGGGTATAAAACATAAAGCTCCTGTAAACAAGCCCCAAAAAGCCCATGGAGCTGCAGGATCTTCATATTGCCAATCATATTCATCCTGGGCGCTTACCAACGTTGCTGTTAAGGTGACCAGCATCAGACTAATAAAAATCAACAGTATTGTCTTTGATTGTTTCATAATTATTTCCTCAATCAGGGAATTTCTTTTTATATTAATTAATTTTCGATTTATATAAGATTTTAATTTCATCTATAATAATCCCAAGAGAAATACCAACGGGCAATCCAACAATAAGCCCAGTGAGAACCCGAGTGCTATTTGTGCTTTCCCAAAAACCAATTAATTGACCAATACCATCAACACCAATTGGAATCAAACTGAAAAGAATAATCATTAGGAAAAAAGAGTTTAATTCAAATCTATACCATAACACGGCAGCCAAACCAATAGTTATTCCCACCCATATTGCAGTACATCTGCTACAAAAAGGCATTTGATTATCATTTAGTATAAATGACCGTCCCTGTTTTTGATGACATAATCGATCACCAAATAGATATGCCACATTCCAAGGAAAAGGCATCTGATCAATTTTATCTTGATTGTCTTCCACTCCAACTAATCCATCCAAATCAGTGAAGGAATTTGACGGTAAATAGAATGGTGAAAGAAATTGTAAGAGGGTAAAAAGTAATAAAATGAGAAAAATGACAAGGATGCTTTTAGAAACTTTTTCCCTTTTTTCCATCATCAAATTCATCCCGAGATTTTAGAATTAACCAAAGTGCAATAACAGCTAATACCAAACCAGTAAAATAAAGACCAATCGAAAAAATTCCTACAATGCTTCCAAAAATAGCAACATCAGAAAAACGTCTCCTCCAACACATAAATGCCCCAATCAAGGTAACCATAGATAAAATTAATAATATACCAGATAACCACCCTAATTCAAATGATGAATTTTCCAGCGTTAATGGATCTGTATCTGTTATCTTAAGCGTATATGTGGAGAGATCAAATGGAAGAATATATACATTTTTTGTGGCCACATTATCTGTTGTGTTAGTTTCTTGCTCGCTAACAGTTAACACATGCTCTCCTAAAGAAAGCGAGGTAGCAACAAACGAATCATTTGACCGGGTGAAAGTAGTGTTTTCCTGATCAATACTAATTGTCATATTGTCCATTGAAATAGCTGACGTATTGTCTACAATAACAGTTAATTCACCGTTTACGCCAGCAATAGATGCAACACTGACTGGTCCATGAAGAAAAACAGTTGGAAAAAAAGATGAGGTTAGGGCAATGATAACTACACCAATTAATAGAAGTGAAGCAATCATTGGTTTATCTGTACGGGGTTTAATAGAGGAAAGGATGGTTTTCCTTGGTTCTCCATGTTCTTCCCAATAACAATCAGAGTCTACATCAACAGGGGAATCAGAGTTAACATTGGATACATCAACTTGGGATGTTTTCGCAGTGAAACGATGATGACATTTCGGGCATTCTAACTTAAATGATGGAACTTCCCGATTCATCTCAGCTATGATATGTTTCCCACATTTGGGACATGTGATCCTCCCCTTCATTGTAAGAGTCACCACACCGCACAACAAACTACTCCATTAAAACAATTTCTATAATTTCAATGTCAGTCTACTACGTATACCCTTGTCGTGTCTCAACCTATAAACTTAAGCGAAATCAAATTTTCATTCGGTTTTTTTGATAGTTATGAAGAATTGCAATGATAAAGAATGCTCTTTAATTCATATATTCTTGAAAAAGTAAGAATCATATATTAATGGAAGATATTCAAAAAGAGAGTAAAAACTCATTACCATTTTTGCAATCTACAACCAAGTTATTCATAGAATAATAGGTTTGGAATATCTTAAGATCACAATGATAAACCGCCTGTAGAGTATTCAAAATCATTATTTTCAAAAACGAAAGCAATATGTTTAAATATTATTCCCTTATTCCCGTACAAGAAAAGGCGGTTAAGTTATGGCAAAATTTCCAGAAGCGGAAAAACGGTTGCTCAACAAGAAAATATGCATGAAATGCGGTGCAACAAACCCAATACGGGCAAAAAGATGTCGACGATGTCGATCTCAGGAGCTTCGAGTGAAAGCCAAGGAAGGACGCGGCATTTAAATTTTTTTATCAACAAACCGTCATCTTTAAGAGTAATATTTCTTTTTCCCCTACAGGTCGAGACGGTTATGCCTGAAACAAAATTTAAAAAAAGTGAAGATTTCAATGAATGGTACAATGAAATCGTGGAGCTTGCGGATCTTTGTGACAAAAGATATCCTATCAAAGGAATGAATGTTTGGCGGCCTTATGGCTGGAAACTAATGTCTCATGTTGACAAACTAATCCGGCTAGAAATGGATAAAACCGATCATCAAGAAGTGATGTTTCCTCTATTAATACCTGAACGGTTATTTCAGAAGGAAGCAGATCATATTAAGGGATTCGGTAGTGAAGTGTTTTGGATTACTCATGCAGGTCAAAATGAATTAGAGGAACGTTGGTTACTTCGTCCTACTTCCGAGACTGCTATGTATCCAGTCTTTTCCCAATGGATACGGTCTCATGCGGATCTGCCTTTGAAAACATATCAAATTGTGAATTCATTTCGTTATGAAACAAAGCAAACAAGAGCATTTATTCGTGTCCGAGAGATTCATTTTTTTGAAGCACATACCTGTCATGTTGATTTCAATGATGCTGAATGTCAAATCGAACAAGATAAACAAATTGCAGACCGACTTCTTAAAAAACTTTGTTTACCATATATTTTTAATAAACGACCTGAATGGGATAAATTCGCTGGTGCTTTTTACACTATAAGTATTGATGTGCTTATGCCATCAGGAAGAACGTTACAACTTGGTTCGATACATCAATACAAAGATAATTTTTCAAAACCATATGATATCACCTATGAGACTGAAGAGGGAACGCATGCTCATTGCCATCAAACAACGTATGGCATGAGTGAACGATTACTTGGAGCAGTTGTTGGTATTCACGGCGATGATAATGGCCTTATTTTACCGCCGGATGTTTCACCAATTCAAGTTGTCATCGTGCCTATTATTTTCAAAGATACACGAGAAAAAGTACTTAATGTCTGTCATGAGGTTGCTGAGCAATTGACAGATAAAGGATTACGAATTCATGTTGATCAACGAGATCTTAATCCGGGGAACAAATTTTATGAATGGGAGTTAAAAGGAGTTCCTCTTCGAATTGAAATCGGCCCTAGAGATATATCTAATAATCAAGTTGTCCTCGTTTCACGGGATAATGGTGAGAAAAAGAATATTGCTCGTGATGATCTTATCCCTACTGTTGAACTAAGTCTTGATGAGATGTCACAACGATTACTGAAAAGAGCTGAAACTTTGCTTGATGAGAAAACTCATGTTGTTGATACGTTAGATGAAGCAAAAGAATATGATGGCATCATTCAACTTCCGTGGTGTGGAACAGATAGTTGTGCATTAGAAGTTGAAGAAATATTAGATGGAAACACGTTAGGCGAACCGATTACTAACGATGAATCTGTGAACCAGAAAAATTGTGTTACATGTGGGAAACAAGCAAAGACTTGGATGAGATTTGCAAAAACTTATTAAAAAAAGATGAAAGATATGGAGGAATAATATGACAAACATGTTTGGAAAAATGTTGAAAGAATATATTTTTGGAATAAGCATTGTGGTGTTGATCATTGGATTGGTTGTGCTAGTATTTGGTGTTTTGGGCATGTGGTTTGATCAAGTATTAATCGATATGTTTTCGTTGGGCGAAGATGTGTTAGCTTGGAGTTTGTATATTCTAATTTTAGGAGTTGTGGTAACGCTTTTTGGAGTGTATTATTTGTATGAGTTTATTAAGAATAAACGATTTTTACTTGATGAACTTGAAACAAATAAACGATCTGAGTTCATGAAAACGCATGCAGAATTGAAAAAAGCGACTCGTCATTTACCATCTAAATATCAAAAGATGCTTGCTGAAAAGGAAAAAGAATTGCGGGTGAAGTAAAACACCATGCAGTCTTGGATGGTGCAAGATCATTCCAACGTTTACAATCATACTTGTTGAACCTAAGTATAGTGGTAATATTGGTGCAATTGCACGAACTATGATGAATTTTAATGTTCATCGATTATTGTTGGTTAATCCTTGTGCAGTAGATGATGATGCATATATCCGTTCTGTTCATGCCACATCCATACTCGATAATGCTTTAATCCTTGATTCTTTTAGAAAAGCAGCAGAACAGGTTGATTTTGTTGTAGGTACTTCAGCGATTTATACTGATTCGGAAAAAAAACATGTTCGTATACCTGTGGTTCTTGAGGAATTTGTTAATCAGATTCAAGATGTGGATGGAACGATTGGTTTGGTTTTTGGACGGGAGGATTATGGATTATTCAATGAGGAACTTGCATTATGTGACATGCTTGTCACTATTCCAACCAGTGATTCGTATGCTTCTTTAAATTTATCTCATGCAGTTTGTTTAATTCTGTACGCGTTGTTTTCTGAAAAAGTTTCTAAAGATCATCTTCCTCATTCCCCCGTTCGAATTAATGGTAATGAAAAACAATTATTATTCGACTCATTTTCATCATTACTTGAAACGATCGAGTATCCGGCTCATAAAAAAGATAAGACTAAAGTGATGTTTACTCGGCTGATGGGAAGGGCACTTCCTTCAAAATGGGAGTATCATACGTTAATGGGTGTGTTTCAACAAGCTAGAAGGCATCAAAAGAAACAAAAATGAAGAATGAGAAAAGGAAGCAAAGATAAAAAAAATGGCTCTTCTCCAAATTTAGGTAGGGAAATCTAACGATTTCCTCCAGATAGGAT
>CAZYLG010000082.1:0-9981 GCA_964648565.1 uncultured Thermoplasmatales archaeon | reverse complement strand
CTGGTTTCTTTTTATGATTCTTGCCATAATAAACGCGATTATTCGAGAAGCAGTGTACACCTCTTTTTTAGATGAATTACGAGCACATCAACTAAGCACGTTTACATTAATGACTCTCTTTTTCATTGGTACCATCCTTATCTTACGATTTAGTGGATTAAATCTCACGGGCCAACAAGCAATTCTGATGGGGTCAATTTGGGTAATTATGACTATTTGCTTTGAATTTTTAGCTGGGCATTATGCCTTTGGAAATTCTTGGGATCATCTCATTGCTGATTATAACATTCTAAAAGGAAGAATTTGGATATTCATTCCAATTACCACCTTTGTATCGCCATACCTAGCAAATAAAATAGTACAAGCGATCTAAAGAGAGTATTCTTTTCAAACATCTTCCCATTTTTTCTTAATTATCTCTTTATTTTTATGTAAAAGATGTAAAAAATCGATTTCAAGTTGAATCATGTCGTTATCATTACTTCTCAACCATTCGGCAAGCCAAGCGAATCGAAGTGCCATCATACAATCAAACAAATAATGAAAACCGATTTGTGAAATATGGCCAGATTTTTTAATTTCTTTAACAAAAGCTAAGGCAAAATCATGGATCAAACTTGTTGGTTCCTCAATTCCTAAACACCCTAAAAGATTAGCCACATCATAAGTTTCAATTTTGATACCTAAGAACTCCCAATCAATAATCGCGTTTATTAAATTCTTTCCCCAAAGGATATTTAACGGGTGATAATCACCATGACAAAAACGTGTGGAAATACAATCGTATTGTCTGAAAAAATCTGGTTTCAAATAAGATACAATTGGTAAGATTTTTTGATATTCATGTGGATTAAATATTTTCATATCATCCGTCATTTTAAGGACATAATCTTTCAATGAAAAAAATGGAAGATCAATACCATATGAAATTTCTTTAGCATTCTCCCAAAAATCAATTAAAAAATCTGCTGATTTTATTCCTCTCCATCTATCAAAAACATATCCCGGCCGATTCAAAGAAACACTTGAAATGTAAGGGATTACTTGCCAGTATGAACCACTGATTCGAGTTAGAAAAACATTATTTTTATTTCTAACATACGAATTTATACCCTTGATGTTTTGATCTGATAAATACGCTAATGTTTGACAAATCAATCTTTTATGCTGAAATTTATCCTCAGGTATCCTTTCTAAAATATACATTTTTTGATTAATATCTTCAATCACGATCCGGTATGAACTTCTCTGTGGACTACCCGAAATTACAAGTTCTGGATGACTTTTATGATAAGAGATATCCCAGCAATCAAGAATTTGAGAATAATCAAAGAGCCTGGCATCTCGCATTAAAATAAGATAGCATCTGCTCCTTCAAAATTTTATGCATTATATGAAGAAATGATGAAAATAAATGTCGAGGCAGATTGACCCACTTCTAAAATTTCATTTGATATCTTTGGCAATCATAAAAGTCATACATTTTTTTCTTCCTAGTCAGGTTCTCTTTTCATTTCCCAAACAGGTAAATTAACCACCGGAAGTATTCTTTGATCAAGAGTCTTAAATCCAAATTTTTCATATAATCTAACGTTATTCTCAGTTTCAGTCTCCAGATAAATTGGAATTCCTGCTTGATCACTCATCTCATTTAACCCTTGTAATAATTTTCCACCATGCCCCTTCCCTTGACTTTTTGTTGAAACCCCAATAATATGAAGATAAATGAACGAATTTTGTCGCATGTGTTTTTTTCGATCAGTTTCCATGGGGGTAAAAGCGAGTGAAATCCTTCTGCCAACATTGCTTCCTAGTTTCATAAAAGGAAAAATTGCTTGACTTCGTATCAGACGCCACATTTTCATGTATGAAAGTTTCCCTGGAGTCCAGGCCATAATTCCTTCAAAGTTTTCCGATGAAGCAAATATTTCACCATACTTAAAGCAATATCTTAGAAGTAGTTCAGAAACAAGAGGATATTTCTCTGATTTAGTTATTTTGTTTTCAAAAATTTTATTCCAAAGCGGATCGCGCTGAAACGCATCTGCCAAGATAATGCTAGCTTTTCGGATTTCATTTTTTTGAACTTTACAAGACATTTCAATTTCCCAGGATTTGTAAAATTTTTGACCTATCATTTAAACAACTGGATTGCAACGAAGCACAACAGCATTGCTATCCTAGGTGGAATATTTTATCGGATAAAAATCTATCTAATCATTTGCATAAGTCCAATATATCTATTTTAAATGATCTTAGAAACACATGATACAGTTCAAATTGCATAGATTAATCTCGCAAATCTAAGAGAGAGTCAGTCATCCAAATATCTTGAATTTCATCTAACAAAATACATCAAAAATAAGTAACATTTATTACGAATAGAAAAACAGGATAAAAATTGTTTGATAAAATATAATTTTAATAAGGAGGAGGGCAGATAGGAAAATTAATAGTATCTCATTTTATTTTTTTATAATGCTTCATTGCTTTATCTGTTATCTTTTGAATGTATGCGGATTTCTGTTTCGTATATTCTATTCGATCATGGGAATACCGTTTAGCAAGTGTTCTTTTCAATGTATCATATCGTTTTGCTTCAGCTGGAAAATCTTTGAGGTAATCTCTAAAAAATAGCCTCTTCCATATTTCAGAGTCAGATTCTACCATATGAATATGATGAGATCTTATGCCTTTTGAATTTCGTTTGATAAACCATGCATAATATGGAGGCTGATACCCAATGGTCGGCCGCCATAAATATTCATATCCTTCTGATTCAAGAAAAGGTACAACCCGTTTTTTTGTTTCTTCCAAACTAGTTACTTCAACTAAGATATCAATAATTGGTTTTGCAGAAAGCCCAGGTACAGCAGTACTTCCGAAATGTTCAATCCTTATCACAATATCATCCGGTAAATTGTCTTGTAAAAATATTTTTTCTTTTTCAAATAATCGAGGCCAACTAGGATTATAAGAAACAATCTCAATTTCCTCACGAACCAACTGTTGAATTTTTTGTTTCAAGGTTTCATCCATCTTTTTTTCTCACCATCCCTACTTCATTACTTTGTCGAATACAACCAGTCAAGATATGGAGAAAATAAGGAATCTTTTCCTTTGATTTCCATACCTTTTTCATCTAATAAAACGTCTTTTTCTTTTTCAATTAATCGATGAAATAATTCAGTATAATGTTCTTTGTAAAATTCAAGTAATCCCTCATAAAATTGAGTTGCTTGAGGACACAAGTAAATTCCTGAAAGAATGGCTTCATTTTTTGTTAGGTTTATAAAAAGTGGAAAGGTTCTACACACAATAAATCGATGATTGTAAATTCGACAAACATTTCCATTTAAAAATGGGCAGGGAGTTTTTAATGAAAATCGGTTATTTTCCACATTTTTCCCAATTCTTTTGATATAATTCTGTTTAAATTTTTCAGAACTGATTTTTAGAATGGAGGCCACCTTATCAATTTCCATTTCATAAATCGGAAGATCTGAGAAAAACCGGCAGCATAATCCACAATCCGGGCAAGAATAAAATTCATTGAGAATCTCATCTCCAACAAATAATTCATCAGTCTCATCAAATTCCAACATGGCCTACTCCGCAGATAAACTATCAGATTTAATCATAACTTATGCATACTAATATAACATTTCTCCAGTTAAAACTCATTTGATTTATATTCCTATCCTGATATAACTATGGGTGAGCATGTATGGCAACAGATAAGATTTCTATCAGCAAATTCTCCTTTATGACCAGATTGACACAAAAGGCACTTCATCTTTATGATGAAAAAGGGATTTTATTTCCACAGGAAAAAAACAAAATCACAGGATATCGATATTACTCGATTTCACATATTGAAACCGGGTTGAAAATCAAAACCTATCCTGCAGGTAAGTTTTTGTCATATAACAATAAGGGATCATATTATCAATTGTTTGAAAAATACACTTATTTGTTCAAATACGCTGAAGAACATGACATGAAAATTACTAGTCCGAATAGGGAACTCTATCTGAATGATCCTTCAGAAATAAAAGAAGACGAAATACAGATTTCTATCCAAGAGCGAATATTCTCAATTTTTCGTTTTATAGAAACGAAGCAAGAAAACCACCGGTTTCAACCGTTGGATGAATCACCCTTCTGATTCTCAATGTATCGTCCGATCGTCTCAGCAGAAACCGTTCTTACTGTTCAAACATAACAACTTGGAGACCTTAAAGAACCCTTCCAGAGTTTCTTCTTCAATTTAGGAACTCAATTAAAATAGGTTTTCAAGAAAGAAGAACTACCAAAAAAAGGAGGCAGAGGAAGAAATGAAAGGGGGCAAAACAAAAAAAACCATATCTCTCCCTCCGAATTTTTTTTCCTTCCTCCATTTCTAACTGGGGGTCAAAACCAAATTAAATTAGGCGAAATTCTTCAACTTTCTAATTGACTCCCTCATAAAAACAAAGGAACAGTTGCTATATAAATTTTTCCAAAAAAAATTTATTATTTTGGAACAAATGTAATTAAAAAATCATCTAAGATTTTTTTATATCACTTGAAATTCACTATAAACTCTCTTTGAGACCACATGTTTCAATCACCTTAATGAAAATATTCAAAAAAAAGATCCTAGTTAACACACAAAATAATAATTAATGGTCATAATTAACAACATTAATAAAAACCAATTTTATTTCTTCTTATCAAACTTTGGATGGGTTCTAAAGAAGAACCATGTTCTTTGTTAAGTAGAGGAATCATTCATAATGCTTACAAATATGTCAATAGCTTGGCTACTCTTATTCTTCTTTCAGGTAGCGGTTTCTATCTTTCTTTTTTACACGTATTATATTGAAAGAGACAAACGAAAACTCATCTTTGGAATTGGATTTCTTATTTCATCTTTTACTCATATTTACCAAGCCACAACTCTTAAATCATTAGCTGACGAAAATTTAATACTTCATAATATTTATTATTGGTCAGTTTTCCCGTTACTTTTTGCAGTATCTAGTGCGGTTCATGAAAGTCTTTTACCATTCAACCTGAACAGAAGAATTGATATCATCTATTTCTTTTCTCTAGCAACCAGTTTTATAATAATCGTTTTTTCACCATTTCCTGCAGAAGAAGTTTATGTTTATTTTACTTCAATTTTTGCACTAGAACTTATTATCGTCACCATTTACGTAATTTTAAAATATCAAAGACAAGTCGACATTTATTTTTTCATGTCAATTATCCTATTAGGAATTGGAGGAATAAGTTTAAGTGAAGGATTTGATCAATCATTTTCTCTTCTTGCTCTTTTTATTGGACTTCTCTTTATAGGATTTGCTTTTCACAGTCCAAAAAGTAAAGAAACAGGTTCCTCCAAAGGTATTTCACAATACTTTACCCTTAAAAAACAATTAAATACCGCAAAAAAAACATTAAATGAAACTGAAGAAAAATATCGGCATATAGCTGAATCCACAAGCGATCTTATCAGCTTGATTTCCTTTTCATTAAATCCTACGTTTACCTACATCAGTCCATCACACAAACGAATAATGAGATATGAAGAAAAAGATTTGATCGGAAAAAATGCATTAACACTTGTTCACCCTGAAGATAAGAAAAAAATAATTTCAATTCTTAAAAAATATATCTTTTACAAAGCAAAAAAATTCTCCAAAGAATCATTAGAAAAAGCAGAAGAAACTTTTGAATTTCGAGTTAAAGATAAACAAGGAAAATGGCATCATTTAGAATCAAAGGCAAATGCTGCAGGAAACCAAATTCTACTGATTTCTCGAGATATAACCAAGCGAAAAGAAACAGAACAAGAACTCGTAAAAACAAAAGCATTTTTAGAAGCATCAATCAACCAATCATCTGCTGGAATGCTTATCGCAGATGCACCAGATGTTAAAATACGATATGCAAATCCTGCAGCATTAGGAATTAGAGGAGATAAAGTAGAAAATCTTACTCAGATATCAGTTGAAGATCATGTAAAGCAATGGCAAACCTATTATCCAAATGGAATGGCATATAAACCAGAAAATTTACCTTTGTCTCGGGCCATTCTCAAAGGTGAAACAGTTCGTGATGAAGAAGTCATCATCCGTAATAAAGATGGAACAGATAGACATGTACTGACCAACGCAGCACCGGTGAGAAATGATAAGGATGAAATCATCGCAGGTGTCGTTGTTTTCTCAGACATTAGCGAATTAAAAAAATCTCAGGAAAAAGAAAAGAAGCATCAGAGAGAGCTCATTAAACTTAATAAAAACACCCTAGAAATGTTGAACTTACCAACCCGGGATGCAATGTATGATTATATTGGTACCACACTTACTAAGATCATTGAAGATGCAATAATCATCATAGGTGATTTTAATGAAAAACAAAACCAAGTAACCGTTAAAAATCTATTTGGAATCGAACACCAGAGACTAAAGCATGCGCTCTCAATTCTTAAAGTAAACCCTATTGGGAAAACATATCCGCTCCGAGAGGATATTAAACAATTATATACTGAACAAAAAATTGTTGAAATCAAAGGTGGTCTTTCCAATCTTTCTAAACATGAATATCCTTCTTTTGTGATAAAAAAAATTAAACATTTTTTACATTTGAAAAAGGTTTATACAATTGGTCTTCGTCAACAAAACCAATTATTTGCTTGGATTCATATCCTTAAATTCAATCATAGTACATTGAAAAAGAAAGAACTAGTTGAAACATTTTTAAGTCAATCATCCCTCATATTACAACGTAAATTCTTTGAAGAGAAAAATAAGGATCTTGCAAATATTGTCACTCAATCAGACGAAGCTATCATTCAGACAAATCTTAACCTTGAAATCATTTATATGAATCCAAAAGCAGAACAATTATTTGGATACCAACTTGAAGAAGTTATTAATAAAAATCCAGAGATATTCAACGCTGAGAAAACAGCGCCAGAGATACAAAAACATATCCATAAAACCGTTTCTCAGGGGAGAACATTTTCCGGCGTGATTCGCAATAAACGGAAAGACGGTAGTATTTTTTGGTGTCAAATGAAGATTTCGGCATTATTCAATGAACATGGAACAATGTATGGATATATGAGTTCTCAACGAGATGTGACTGATAAGAAAACCGCTGAAGAAGAACAAAAAAGACTGCACAAAAAATCATTGTTCTTATCTAGAACTGCTAATGAACTGCAGCGTTTTTCTATTGAAGAAGATATTCTTGATTATATTGGAATAAAAATAAAAGAACTCTCTGGTAACTGCCTTGTCGTTCTCTCATCACTTGACGAAGAAACAGATGAATTTAGGATTAAAAAATCATTTGGGAATCCAAAAATACTTGATAGAATACATCAGTTTATTGGATTGAATTTTACCTCATTTAAATCTATAAGTGGAAAAGAATTTGTCGAACAATATCTTTATGCTGACCATCTTAAAAGAATGACAGAAGAAGATTTTAAAAATATGGTTGCGCCCACCCTGCCAAAAGGATCCTATGTTTTTGCAAAAAAAATCTTCAACATTAACGAGATATACATCATGGGCCTAAAAGAAGAAGGCGTTGTTCATGGTAGTATTACCATTGTAGCATATAAGGATTCTATTGTTGAAAATACCGAGGTCATTGAAACATTTCTTAATCAAGCAAGTGTAGCTCTTCAGCGAAATCGTGCGATGAAAAATCTTTCTGAAATGAATGAAA
The DNA here is from genome assembly GCA_964648565.1 of uncultured Thermoplasmatales archaeon. Taxonomy (GTDB): domain Archaea; phylum Thermoplasmatota; class E2; order DHVEG-1; family DHVEG-1; genus EX4572-165. Next base: position 2,250 of record CAZYLG010000082.1, on the reverse strand, counting down.
ACTTAGAAGAAAAGGTAAACAAACGAACTCAAGAAATTCATCGATTACTTAAACAAAAAGATGAATTTGTCAATCAACTGGGTCATGATCTCAAAAATCCTTTGGGACCATTGGTTAATTTATTACCAATTGTAGAAAAACATATTGAAACGTCTAAAGACAAAAAAATGTTGCAGGTCGCGCAAAGAAATGTTAATTACATGAAAAACCTGGTTCAAAAAACACTGGAATTAGCACGATTGAATTCACCAAACACAACACTTACAATGAATTCAGTCAATCTGAAAAACCAGGTTGATGATATAATAGAAAGAAATAATCTAATGTTTGAAGAAAAAAACATAATTGTTTCATCACACATTCCTGATCATATCTTAGTTTACGCAGACCAATTACGATTAGAAGAACTACTCAATAATCTTTTGAACAATGCCGTAAAATATAATGAAGAAAACGGTAAGATTGAGATTGATGCATTTGAAAAAGAGGATACGATTACCATTTCCATAAAAGATGATGGAATTGGAATGAATGCCGAACAAATCAATCATATTTTTGATGAATTTTACAAGGCAGATGAAAGCAGGCATGATTTTGATAGTAGTGGACTTGGTATGTCTATCTGTAAACGAATCGTTGAAAAACATGGTGGAAGTATCTGGGCAGAAAGCGATGGGCTCGGTAAAGGAAGTACCTTTTATTTTACGCTTAAAGCAAGTGTAAGCAAAAATACAATAAAAGGAACAGATGAAACTCGGATTCAAACTCCTCAACATAAATCTAAGGAGTCAGTTTCAGAAAAAGTTGACCAGCTTTTATCTAGTAAATAATTACTTTTTTTATTGTTTTCTTTTTGAAAATAATAGCATAATTCCAATTGAAATCAGTAAAAGGGAAAATAGAAAACCAGGTGTTTGAGTATCATAATTTGAACTATCCGTATCGTAATTTGTATCATAATTATCATTTCCATTAGCATATGGATCCTCGTAATAATCATTATAGGGATCAGCATTATCACCGATGCCATCATTATCTGAATCAGCCCATTCATCGGGATCATACGGAAAATCATCTAACAAATCGTCATATCCATCACCATCACTATCTGTGATAGTACTACTTTCTTTAACGGTAAACGTGGTATACCAATAAACATGATATGGATCACTTGAAGATCGTTGATAAGCAGCGTAAATATAATATTCTCCAGCTTTTGCATCATAAGGAATTGTTGCTGATCCTGTTAGATACCCATCATAATCAATGACTGCAGTGCCAATCGGATTGTCAAAACCCCAAAAATCTGGATTGATGATATCAGCTGGTCGAACGTCCCACACAATCTTATAATTCAATCCATAATAATCTGCCCAAAACTCAGGTTCCACATCAGTTTTAATATAGACACTAACCTGTACATGTGAGCCTGCAGACCCTGAGGAAGGAGACACCCGTAATCCATCAGCAGAAACCGTATCACACAAAAAAGTTAAAGATACAAACAAAAAACAAAAAGTTATGAATAAAATCTGAATCCGCTTATATAAGAACATATACATAGATAGCAATATTACTTTTTATTATTTTTCTAAAAAATAGAAACTTATACACTTAAAAAAAATGAAAGAAAAAAAGAATATATTGATAAATTACCAAAAATCTAGGCTGCTATGCCAACTACTTTAATAGTAAAATTCAATGTTTTTCCAGCAAGTGGAGAGTTTAAATCTACTTTTACTTGTTCTTCAGCAACTTCAGCGATTCTAACTGGTACTTGACGACCATCTTGAAGTGCCATCATAAAAACCATCCCTGGTTGCAGTTCTTGATCTTCAGGGAAAACATTTCGCGGTAAATCACGTACAAGTTCAGGATTATGCTGACCATACGCTTCTTCAGGGGGGAGCGTGATTTCTTTTTCCTCGCCTACTTCCATGCCAATAACTGCTTTATCAAAACCCTTGATAATCTTTCCTTCTCCAACTGTAAATTGCAGAGGCTCTTCATGTTTATCTGAGCTGTCAAAAACCGTACCATCTTCAAGACGCCCTGTATATTCCACTGTGATTGTGTCTCCTTCTTGTACTTTTTCCATATGTATAACCTCACTTAATTATTCGACTTTTTTAACGTTTACAGCGTTTAAGCCACGATCTGTTTCTTCAACGTCAAATTCAACCATATCATCTTCGTGAATGTATCCTTCAGCAATTTGTGAATGATGAACAAATACATCATCGCCGTCAT
>CAZYLG010000081.1:0-9992 GCA_964648565.1 uncultured Thermoplasmatales archaeon | reverse complement strand
ATATGGCACTGGCCTTCTAAGCCAGTGACCGCGGGTTCGAATCCCGCCGCGTCCGCTACTTTACCAATTTTTTTAATAAAAAATCTGAATGTTAAAAAAATAAGAGAAAAAAGAGATAGAAGAGTGTTTAACATCTCGGGCTTTACTTTAGTGACTGAATAAATTCCAAGATATTTTGATACAATGTAAAGAATCGTTGGTTGTCATTAAACAGTGATTTACTTTTTGGCATACTCACCGGTAATGGATCAGACCAAACACTTTCACTACCATCTGACAAATCGCCGTCACCATTTGGATCATCTTTTGCTTTTACTTTAATCGGAAATGATCCTTTGTTGGCCCACGCATGTGCCTCAGTAATCCCCGATCCTGAACTATAGGGTCCTATCCATCCGCTGGTTGTTCCATCACCCCAGTCAAATAAATAATAGATAGTATCTCCTTCAGGATCAATCGTAGTTGTGGAATATGAATATGATATTCCGGATCTTCCAGAAGCGGGTCCTACTGGTGTTAAAGGTTTATTTGGAGCAGTATTTCCAGTTATAATGATTGTTTTTGATGGGGAAAAACCACTTTGTGCGCCTTCTTCATCTTCAGCAACAACTTTAATATGATACGTACCTGCAGAAGTATAACGGTGGGAGAATGTCACAGACTCACCAGATTCATAAAAACCAGTCCATTCATCAATGATGTTATCTCCATCCCAATCCCAGCCATACTTAATATCATCTCCATCAGGATCCGTAGAAATTGTGGTAAACGAATATGATGTGTCTATATCTCCTGTTGTAGGGCCTGTTGGCATGCTTGGAGTATTTGGTGCATGATTTTCACCGCTTATCACCACAGTTTTTGATAAGGAAAATCCACTTTGAGCACCATGTTCATCTTTTGCTTTGAATCGCAAATGGTATGTTCCAGCGCTATTGAAAGTGATTAATATTGTATATAACGAACCTGATGTGTAATAATTAGAGGACCAATGATCAACAACATTATCTCCATTGTAGTCCAACCCATATCGAATCAAATCACCTTCTGGATCTGTTGTGCTTGTTGTATACGCATAGGGCACTCCAACTTCGCCACTTGATGGCCCACTTGGTCTACTAGGATTTGCTGGAGGTTCATTGATTGTGAAACTGACGTTAAAACTGTTAAGACTTGTTGTATCATTAGAATTAATGACGATACAACCAGTGTGAGTACCAGCTGATAGACCTGCGGTATCAATTCTAACAGTTACTGTGTCATGTTCTCCAATTGAAGATCCATTATTTGGATGGAATCTAATCCATGGTTCAGTAGTATTTAATTCCCAAAGTAATACACCTGTTTCATCATTCCAAATATCAAAAGTTGTATAATACACCTCTCCTTCAATCACATATCCAAAGTCATGAGATGTTGGATGATATTTAAGACTTGGACCGGTTACTGCAATTGTTTGTGAGTTGATACTTGTGCTTTCTACTGCTATATATGATGGTGCTAACATTGCAAGTGCTAGCAGTATACATCCTAAAAATTTCATTTTATTTTTATTCAATTCTCTAACCCCCGTTAATTATTTTAATTAATTAAAAATAATGGTGTTCTACAATATAATTTTTTCTATATGTTTTTCCATTATAATTTTGATAAAAAAAATAAATGTATCGTTTTTCCATTGATAGTGTATAGATATGTTTAGGTAGATTTACTCTAATTTTTGAAATTTTATGTAAAAATCCTGCTTAATTATAGTTTCAACTTAATTAATCTCTAATGTTGGATCTCCAAAAAGAATCCATTCTTCAAGATTAAATTGATTCAACCAAAACACTCCACCAAACGAACCAAGATTCATAGCAACTGAATCATCTACATATCCAGAAATACTTTCAACCCATAGATCACCAACACGATTGTTACCATCTTTGTACGCATTGAACACACCAAGCGCAAGTTTTCCATTCAATGTTTTTTCACTTAAGGTCGTTGGTAACAAGGTTCCAAGTGTGCTACAAGCAAAACTTGCAATAGATCCACCATGTTCATGTTCAACGAATGTCCACGCAATGGGATCAGTAGTATCATTGAAATCACCGCAAGAACATGCACTTATGACCGCTACGGGTAACTTCTCCTGGTTTGACAACTCTTTCACATCTTCAACCCGGTAAAGTAACGGATCAAAAATAGGCCCAGGCAACCAGACCTTTCCGAATACTGATGGTGGATGAGTACCCCAAGCTTGAGGATATCCATGACCTGCCATAAATAAAAAATTACAACCTTGGTTAATCGCATAATTGATATTTTCCCTGGAAACAAGCATTCGGTTTTCCTTTGCTAATTGTGTAGTATATACTTTTTTATTATCATACTCGTTAAGAATCGTTGTGACTTTATCGCCCATGTATTCTCCTTCCCAAGCGATATTTGCTTCATATTCTGTTGGATAAGCAATTTTAATCAAAAGATCTCGCCATAATGAATGAGTATCGCCACCACACACCGTTACATTATGTTTCCAAGAAGCATCAATATTCTGATCCGTTTCATAGGAAATGATTTTATTTACTACAATTTCCACTTCATCAATTGTGGTACATAATAATCGACCTACAGCTATATCTGGATAGATGTTAACTAAATCGATTTGTTCAACTTCATTTTTTTCTGCAAACTGCATATTGTTATTTGTATCCCAACTGCAAAAACTTCCATTTTCAAAAAACAAATCTGCATAGTAAAGATCAGAAATATATCGATCCATCATTTGCATGAAATCAGGAAGGCCTTGAAAAAAATACTGAACCAATTGTGAATGAGATGATGATGAATTTGTATTAATCCGCGCATATCGAACAGGAACCTCTTCTTTTCCCCCAACAAGCATTACATATTCAGTATTCCATTGTTTAACTGCTTCACTTATGAAAAACTTGATTGTTTCTGCATCATCTCGTCCCAGTTTAGAGTTTGCAACTGGCCAGTCCTCTGAATATAATTCTTCAACAGTAACAAGAGTTGTTGAGATTCCTTTTGTATCCTTATGAGAAATCAAAGGTTGTAATGCATCAGTAAAAATAGATGGAGCGATGATAATAAATTCACTTTGCTCAGATTCTTTAGAAACACTTTGAGTAACAAAGAGTTGTTGTGATGAACCAATTAATAAAAAAACAAATAATATAATAGTTAGATGGTGAAATTTCTTATTCATGTTTTAACCTCTCCTAAACTAGTAGAAACATAATAGATATTTATTATTTAAATGTTTAATTTTATAAAATACCATTTTTGTTTGAGTTTATTGTTTTGCTTAAAATGAGCTGAAGCATACATTTACTCACCTCTACCATCAATCATTAAATATCATGATTTAAGTTACAAAATTGATATGCAGTATTCACATTCTCGTTTATCTACCTTTAACCAATGCCCATTTAAATATAAACTTAAATACATCGACAACATCGACCCAATCATTAAAGATACCATTGAAACGTTTTTAGGAAGCATTGTTCATCAAACCTTAGAACAATTATATCAAAATCTTCTCTCAGGACACATAAATACCCTTGATGACCTCCTCTCCTCTTTTTATCATAAATGGTATGAACAATGGAATAATGAAATTCTTATTGTAAAAAAGAAATATTCCATGAAACACTATCAATTTTTTGGAAAACAATACATTACAGATTATTATCATCAATATGAACCATTCAACACTACTAAAACGATTTCAGTTGAAGAACGAATTATTTTTTCTCTTGATGAAGAAAAAAATTATCAAATGAAAGGATACATTGACCGTTTATCTGAATCAAAACCAGGCTACTATGAAATCCATGATTATAAAACAACAACACGCTTACCATCTCAGAACCAATTGGATAACGATAGACAACTTGCAATTTATGCACTTGGCCTTAAACAGAAATACGTTGATGTAAAAGATATTACATTAGTATGGCATTTCCTCAAATTCAATAAAGAAATGCAATCAAAACGATCAGATCAACAACTTTCAAAACTCTCATCACAATTGATTTCATTAATAGATATCATTGAAAACACAAAGGTGTATCCTCGAAACCCTTCCATGTTATGTCACTGGTGTATCTACAAACCAATCTGTCCACAATACTCTCATCTTTACCAAATAAGAGAACAACGAGAGAATAGATATCATAAACGGACGGGGAAACAATTAGTAGACCGGTACATTTCACTTAAAAAACAAACCAATCAACAGAATTTAGACTCTTATTTAGAATTAGAACAACTTAAAAAAGACCTAGTTGATTATGCAAGAAGAGAACAGTTAGATGTAATCTATGGTACACGTTCAAAAATCAGGATTGTTAAGAAAAAAGATAGTTCAAACAAAGGCAACAGAGTACAAAAAGAAATACTTCTCATTGAAGACTAATAAAAAAGTAAATACTTTATTTTTCATACTATTGTTTACAAAACCTTAATTACATATATGCCTTCCTTTTTTAGGTTGGCTTTTACCAAACAAATTCCTATCGTATTTAAATGATTGTTGTCAATTACCATGTAAAAGAACAAAAAAGGTGAAAAATATTATGAACAAAAAAAGCAAAATCAGTAACATCAAAGTCTATACAACTCTTATTTTTACGATTATGATCTCAGCAACCCTGTTTTTATCCGGTTGCGTTGAGGAAACACCTGATGATAACACTCCAGATAACTATTTCTCTTTTGAAGAAAACATGCAGGGTTGGGAATCCGATGGAACAGATCTATCTAGTCCACCAATTAATTGGAGTATAGACCCAAGTGATGATCGGGCCACTGATGGAAATAACTCTTTAAAGTTTTATTTAGACAATATGAATGATGCTGGAAAAATCTGGATAGAAAAACAATTCGAACTTGATGCGAACACGCAATATGAAATCACTATTGATTATGACTTTGCCACCAGTGACTTCGGCAGTTTTAACCTGTTTAGAATTATAACTGGCGCGTCCCTTACTAATCCCGAAACCTATGATGATCTTACCTTTCAAGATCATACGGGTCATAACCAACAAGAAGACATAGGTTACAGCTGGCTTAACAAATCATATACCTTGACCGTAGAAACCGATGATAATGGAACACTTTATCTTTGCATTGGTGTTTGGGGAACCTGGGAAACACCACGAACCTATTATATTGATGCGGTAAACATCAGTTTCAACAAAGTTTCACTTGAAGAAATCCCTGATGTATCAGGATCCTGGACGATTTCATATTATGATTTCATGGGAAACATTACCAACACAGAAAATGTTACTCTCATTCAAAACGAAACAAAGATTACTGCACAAACCAGTAATGAAACGCTGTTTACTGGAACACTATTAAAAAACAATCTACCTGCACCAGATAACAAAACAGAGTTTATCATCGCCGATTGTGACTTTAGAGGACTAGGCATCGATTACATTTTCGTATACAATGAAACCATGATGGAAACAAATCTTCCACTTTGTGAAAACTGCAGACCAGCTGTATTTACCAGATAAAAACATTACCACCATCTTTTTCTTCTTTTTTTATAATCTTTTTCTTTGATTCACTCGTTTCTTTCGATTAATGATTTCTTTTTTTGATAATCGACCAAACAATACCCGAGATTTTTTTGCAGTAAGCAACACGTTTACATTTTTTGTTTCTTCGTTAATTGAAAGAAGACCAATTCCTTTCTGTTGTAATTTATTCTTCGCTCGTTTCAACACGAGTTCACATTTGGAAAACGGGAATGCTAGATACACATAATCCGCTGCTAACTGATAATTTTGTGCTTGAATTAAAGATTTTTTCCAATCAGCTAATTTCAATTCAATAGCAATACTTGTTTTATCTTTCTGAAAAATGATCATGTCTGCTCGACAGAAACCAATAGGAACTTCAAAAAAGATTATTTCGGCAGAGGATGCAAAATGAGTATACACCGGATGGATGAGTTCGTGTTCGTAATCAAAACTCATCATGTTCTCTCCTGTTGCTTGTATGCTTTTTTCAAAAAGGATTCAAGTAACCAATCCTTGCTTATTTCAAAAGGAAGTAACACCGTTTCTGCACAACGACAAAGATACTGAAGATAAAATGAAACATCAAAAAAAGTATCTATTGATACGCGTTGTTTCACACAAACTTTTTCTTCATATGAATCACTTGTTTTATCACAAACAACATATTCGATGAACTGACCAGGATGAACACTGATCCCATCCTCTTGTTTTTGTTGCAATGCCGCTTTTACAAACGTGTTTACTTTATATGTTTCAACTGTTCTTGCAACTCGACTGGTGAACAATAAATCAGAAACATTCACTTTACGAGTAACTAAGTGATTCATGAATTTAAAAACAACATGTAATGCATCTGATACCTTACTTTTTAGTTCTTCTTTTGACCGTGCTTGCTGAAACACATTTAGGATTTCCTTTTGCATGGTTTTTACAAAAACAGGGGTGTTATGCTGACGAAGTTCAATTCCCCGTGTTTTTAATTCACCAGTATTAAACCGTCCATAATACCGGTTTAACGCACCATAATTATGATGTTTACTTTTTAAAAAAACAATCCAATCATAACATCCTTCCACATCTAAACGAACACCCGTTTGTTTACTAATGCTCATCGCAAGTTTTGATGCGGAAACCATGGGATTACTTGCTTTTACCCATAAAGAATCAACAATCCCATGTAACACTTGGTATCCATAGTGTTCAGCAAGATGCATTGCATCAAGTAAGATTTTTCGGCTAAATGCAGTAATACTCTCATGACATTCAATACGACCATATCGAGCATTTTTATATCCGGTGTACCCAAAACTAACCAGTAAAATCCATTTCCATGCCTGCTGCAAATACGTATATTTTTTAGTATCATACGACTTATTTTTTGCTCGTGCCTTAAATCGAAACCGGCGATCAATCACTGGCTTTAACACCGTTGGGATCAATCCTGTTTTTTGTTCACAAATATGATAGCCAAGCTGGGGAACACGATGTGAAGAATGAGAACAACAGGAACATAACAAGGTTTCAGGACTAATGTTTTCTTGAACCATAATATGTGGGTATAACGATGCATAATCAAATTCGACGACATTCTCATGTATACCAGGTATTGGATCAAGGATTAATCCACCCCGGTCTGTTCGTAATAACATCGCTGCGGTTTTCCACTGTTCCGGTTGCCGTTTATTCCAAGGAACAAGAAAACCCTGTTGCATCGCAGTATTCACTTGCATTTGACTAATCGCAGTACCGGCACCAAGCCGAGAGAGTATTTGAAGTGAAATATTAGCGCAACGGGAAACATCAAGTAATCCATCAAATCGACCGTTTTGATAAAAAAACGAGTTCTTGGTATCAATATGAAAACGACCATGAAACACGTACCATGCCGGCCGGTACAATACTCTACCATAGCTAGTGTATGATGAATCTTGTTTGATTTGTTTTAACGTTTCATTATTTCTTCCAAACGATAATGCATCAAGAATACCATGGTTCATTGCTCGTTGGTGAAGTAAGGGGAACAAAAAACCATCTCCATTACTTGTTAGAAGAATATCTGGGTTTTTCTTCCGAATCAATCGTAGTCCTGCAAGGATAGTGTCTATTTCATTTTCGGTTTCAACGAGAAGATCATCAACAATAATGCCCTTAATCTGAAATGATTTCTGGTTTTGATCCGCGTTTGTGGTGATGATATCAAAAGGCATCTGTGAAAAGCACGGCTGTTGATAATCAACATTCCACTGACTATCATTTAATCTAAATTTTTTTCCAGTCCACGTGACTAATCCATTAAAAAAAATGTCTTGGTCTTGGAGGAATCGAGTGCTTAACCTAAGGTCAACATTATACAGGGTATGCCGTTGATAATTTCCTTCTTTTTGGATGTGCTGAGCAAGAGAGGATATATCTTTTAATTTGTATGGTGTCACAGAAAGAACGAGTTTTGGATGTGGGTTTCCCAATTCTGTTTTTTGTTTGGTATACTCTACGTGTTTTACCCTGTCTTTGTTAGAAAGATTTTTCCGTAATTGTTTCAGGTCTTGTGCAGATCCGTTAACATAAAATGATGGATGATACGAATTTTCAATTTTTTTTATTCCTTGTTTTGTTTTCAACCAGGTAATCATCATATTTTTTTGATAATCTGGGTAACAATCAAAAACGAATCCTTGCATCATATGATTACATCACAGTGTTATCTTTTGAAGATGCAAGAAGCCGGATTCTTTGTTAAAAAAATTGATTATGGGTTGTTGAAAGTATTTTTTTGTTTATTCTTTTTCTTTCTTAAATTTTTTATAATCTCCCAACACTTGTTTCCAATCAAGTAACTCTCGGCATTTCCCACAATATCCATTGTTCATTTCGTAATCAAGTTTGTTCATTTTTCGTCCGCAATATTTGCAGTGATACTTTTTTTCACTCATAACAAGGTTCAACAAATGGTTAATACGTTTTATTACTAAAAATCGTTGTTCGGCAGATGTTTAATTATACTGATAGTCTAAACTCTATAGAACCTAGTTACTTAAAAAAAGGTTTGTTGAAACGCCTCATTATAATATATGTTGGCGAATGAACGTAAGAAGTATTCTTTGATTGGTTTGGTAGCGAAGAAACAAGTGAGTACTAGGGATGAATCTAAAGGAGTTCACGTTCTATTTCATTCCTTTTAATTTGACGTAAAGAATTCGTTTTAAAATCTTATATTTATAGTCTTGTGCACTAGCATTTCCCATCATGATTTCAAGAATCATATCTTTGAGTTGTTCATCTTGTTTTAATAATTTGAAATATTTGAAATTATTTTTGTCCCATTGTTTTGTTGCCTGTTGAAACAACGAGATGTCTTTTCCAAATGTGTGTTTCCACTGTTTTTCATATTTTGATAAAAACCTACTACTCGTATTATTTTGATGTAATGCTGTATGTATGACATTAGCTGCGATTCTTCCAGAATACATGGCGTAATGAATTCCTTCTCCTGTGATTGGATTGATTAATCCAGCAGCATCACCACAAAGAAGAACGTTGTCACCATAGGTTTTTGGCATGGGTTGTGTTGGTAACGCAGCTCCTTTTACGTTATTAATAGATATCTCTTCTGGTATAATGCCTTCTTCTTTTAATCGTTGGATATATTCTTGAAAAATTGGTTTCAATTGTTTTTTATTTGTAGCATGATATGGTTTCATTTCACCAATTCCGATGTTAATATGATTTTTTTTGGAAAACACCCATCCATAGCCGGCTAATCCATTGAGTTTCAAATGTAAATGTCCGTACCGTTTCGGTGAAAAATACTGATCGATGAGTTGTTCATCTATCTTATATTCATTGAATAATGAAATTGCAAACGTGTTTTGAATTGGGTCTAATCCTGCTTTTTTTCGTGTGAGACTCCACATTCCATCCGATCCAATAATTACCTTTGATTCAAAACATTCTCCAGTATCAATTATTGTTTTTACATGATTTTTTGAAAATGTTATATCAACTACTTTTTTTCCTTCAAGAAGTGTGCAACCTTGGTCAACTGCAAGTTTTATGAGGCCTGCATCAAATTTTTTTCTAAGCACTGTTGCCATGATGGGTGTATCTTTTTTTATTTCCACACGGTTATTCATATCCGTAGCATACACATAGCCGCCGTAGCTATATGATTCGATCAAATCATGTTTTTTAACATATGGGAATTCTTTCAATACTTTTGCAGTTAATCCGCCACCGCATGGTTTTTCCCGTGGAAACCTGGCTTTATCAATTAATAGAACTTTTCTCTTTTGTTTAGCTAAAACTTTTGCGGCAGTACTTCCTGCTGGTCCTCCGCCAACAATAACCACATCATACATAGGATACCTCCCCACTATTAAACATATAACGTTATGATAATTATATTTTAAATATTTTTACTCTAATTTAATTCTATTTTTT
>CAZYLG010000080.1:0-9998 GCA_964648565.1 uncultured Thermoplasmatales archaeon | reverse complement strand
CTTTTTTTCAAAGGAATAATCTACATTGAATATGAAGAAGAATAACACCTTTTTCTTTTAGTATCATTTATGATATCATCAAAATAAGTAATTAAAAAGATGAATAATAGGATTTGATATGAATAAGCAACCGCACAATAAATGCAAACCATTATTTACCCAGTTTATTTTAACACATAAGAAAAACAATACTATTTACCCATATCAAAAGAGGATTAAACTAATTTCATTCTCGGTGGTGAAGAGGAAGAATGAAAAAGATGAAGATTAAAATAAATTATAAACGAAAAATACTACCTAAAAATATATGGTTATCATTACTTGGAATCATCATAGTATTTATGTTAATCTCAACGATGACTACCATTCTAGCTTATCAAGAACCTATTACCACCGAAGAAAAAAATACAGTTCTCACCTATTCAGGAAATTCACAGTTTAATTATTTAACCACAATGATCAATAATACAGTTTACAATAAAACACTTCTTCGCCCAGGCGAAGGAATCATCTTCAAACAAATCGTTGATAATATCACTGGCACACATCAGTATCAATTTCAGATTAGCCAAAGTGCTACTATCAGTTCAACATATTCACTAAAAGCCATTGTTCAAACAGATCTCTGGACAAAAACTTATACTCTTATACCTACAACAAACAGTGAATCAACTGGAACACGGATGACCTTGACCGAATCATTCCCAATTGATTTTCGTTTTTATGATAGCATTCTTACTACCATCAACGAAGAAACAGGGATTAATGCACCAAATCCAATCCTACTCATCCAAGCAAGCATAACCGTTTCGGCAAAAACAAGCGAATATACCATCTTTGAATCATTCAATCCTGAAATCACCATGAGTCTCAATCAGAAAACCATTGAATTCTCTGATTTACTCTCCCTTTCCAAATCAGGATCAAAAACAGAAACCCTTACAATAAATCATCCAGAAGTTATAGAAACAAGACAAGCCAGGATGTATACCACTATTGCTTCAGTACTAATTCTTGTCAGTTATCTAGCGTTAACAAAAATGAAACCATCTGAAAAAACCATTCTTGAAAAAGAACTGGATAAAATCCAGAAAAAATATGGTGAATGGCTAGTAACGGCAGATAGCAACCCAGTTGATCCCTTATCGAAAACAATTACCATTAAAACCATGGAAGAACTCTCCCGGATCAGTGAAGATTTGGGTAAACCTATGATTCATTATCAAAAGAATGGAACCAAAAACCTGTTTATAGTTATCGATGATGCCCACATCTATCAACATGAACTCCACGTTGATGAACGAAAAGAAACCAGTCTTTTCTCTTTTTTCAACATGAGCAATAATACTACTAATCCAGATACTAAAAACAAAACAGATAATACGGAGAAAAAGACAACAAAATCAAAAACTGATTCATCAGAAAAAATAATCAGTAAAACAGTAACTTGTAAACACTGCAAATCAACTTTTTCCATTCAAGAAGAAACAAATGGCAATGTTCAATACGTTAAAACAGATTGTCCACATTGCGGAAAAACCCAAAAAATATCAATAAAAGACAACACTTCTATACTGAAGAAATTTCAATCATTTTTCAAATAAATTTGAGATTAACAAAAGAAAAACCAAACTTATCTTTTCAATTTTTTTAAATTCTGCAAACTATTTTTTTAGAATTAAAAAAAGAATGATTACTTAATTGTAACCAAACGTTTTGAAGGTAAACTCATATGAATCCGGAAGATCACGCCAAAGACTTCCACCATCACGAGTGAACCAAAAACATCCATCTGGATACATATCGCCAAATGCATATCCCCATTCATACCCAAAACTAGTGGTAACACCACTTGGCGCTGGAGGGATTACAATAAAGTATTCCGTACCACTACTGACCGTAACATCATCAAAATCAACTTCTAACCACGCCCAACTTGATGGTACATTCCCTGCTGGAAACGTTACTGTATCAAGAATTATTCCCTCTGGATCGTTTTCCCGGAGTTCAACGGTTAAATCAAATTCAGGTGTCCCGTAACTTTTTAAATATAATTCGATTTTTGAAAGAGTACTCAAGATTGGAATGAAACTCTGGGTACCCGCCCAATCACCATCAACCGCATGACGAATTGGGAAACCACGATCAAATATTAGTTGTTCTACATCCATACTTTCAGACACTACGACTTCTGCATAATCACTATCTGACACAGGATCACCAACCGGTGGCAAACCAATCGCCTCAATTGTATTATTTAACACATCAACAGTGTATGTATCCACGTGTGCAACCAACCTAATAGTTCTACTGCCAACTGGCAAGGGACCAATATCCCATATTACCTGATTACTACTAACACTACCCTCACTATCATCAGATACATAACTCATTCCAAAAGGTAAGGTATCAGTCACCATCACCGGGTCAAGTATACAATCACCAGTGTTACTCACTGTGATTGTAAATGTTACATCTGTACCTGGTTCAGCACTTGTTGGATTAACAGATTTTGTAACCATGATGTCAGGATTAATGACGGTTACTTCTGCATAATCACTATCTGTAACAGAATCACCAACCGGTGTTAAGGCTGTTACATCAACCGTATTATTTAATACATCAGGTGGAATCATTTCACAAATGACACCGACCTGAGCACTATCTGAAACATTCAATGGGATTCCATCAGGATAACCTCGGTCAGAGTTAGTGATTACATCATCGTCACTTATAATAAAATCAGGAGAAACCGTGATATTGTTATACCCAATCATCGTTCCACAGTCACAAGTTACAACTGCTTCATACGTAAAATTCAAATATTCTCCGGGTGGAACAGTTTGATCGTTTCTTGGATGCCAGAGCACTGTTTTATTCACCCAATCAACAACTTCTTCTCCACCATGATGTTCATGTAATGGAAAATCATCCATGGACCCATTCACATATTCTAAATTACACGGAAACGTATCCATGATATCCCCACTCCAATGAATCGTGTAATTATCATAGGGATTATGTATGCTTACATTAAATTCAACCGTTTCACCAGGATCAGCAAGCACATATTCAGACCAATCAGAATCACCGAGTAATCTAACGGTTTTTTCAACTTCAATAGCTGGAAGACCATTTAAAAGACTACGTTGATCATAATCATTTTTTTCTTCAGAAGTTGACAAATCCGTATCTATATGAGCAACAAGATGAATTGTTTTACTCTCATCAATTGATAGAGGACCAACATCCCAAGATATCACTCCTGCAGGATCTTCAATACCACCACTATCATCAGATACATAGCTCATTTCATCAGGTAACGTATCTACTACAGTTACAGGGTTAAGCACGCAATCACCCGTGTTAAACACAGTGATTGTAAAGGTTACATTTGATCCTGCTGCGCAATTCAGAGGATCAGCTGATTTAGTTACACTAATATTTCCTTCAACATCACAATTAATCCACCTAACTGATGCATTGTCAGTATCAACTCGCGGATTTGAAGACCCATTTCGACTAGTTACAAACACTTCATTAACATAATTAACATCACACTTTCCCATTTCTGCTCTAAGAGTAAAAGTCTTTGTTTCATCAGGATTTAAAAGATCATGATGCATGCCATCTAAATACCAAAAAATACTGTTACCATCAACTTCATCGGGATCAAAAGGATAATACTGATCCCCATTAATCAAACCATCAGGAAGAACATCCTCAACAGTAACATTTAATGGAACATCTACTAAATTAGTCACATTAATCCGAAATGTAACCCAATCATAGGGATTGGATCCTGCCATATCAATAACAATCCCCTCATCATTCCAAGGACCATTAGAATCATACTGGACAGATTTTTCAATAGCAATCGGATTTAACACTGTAACATTTGCAGTATCCTCATCAAAAACAGGAAACACATCGGAGATGCCTGTAGCATTCACATGATTATGTAAAACAGTAGGAGCATTCCAATTTATTGATGCAACCAGTTCAAATGTTTTACTTTCTCCCCAGTTAAGAAGATCTGTAGTCCAGGTTATTTCATTTCCACTAACCGTTCCTGGTGGAGAACTTGATACATATGTCATGGTGCTCGGCAAAGTATCAGTAATATCAACTGGGTTAAGTTCCCAAAAACCCGTATTTTCAACAGTGATTGTAAAGGTAATCAGAGATCCAGGATAACCTGAAATGGATGAAGCTTCTTTTGTCACTTCAATGTCGGGTGCTGGAACTTTTGAATCATCATTATACTGATTGGTAGAGATAACGGTATATCCAAACAAAGAAATTATAAGTAATAAACTAACAAATACAACGCTATATAATTTTAAGTGATATGAGTTCATAATAAGCCCTAATAAATAATAATGAAATTATGTATATAAGGCTTTTTATCAAATAAGTAATAATAAAAAGAATTTTAGGTTTTAATAGATAAAAATATATTTTTGAGGCTTAAAATAAGGCTTATTTATGTGATTTATTTTTTTAGGTGATGATATGCATGCATTGAGCAGTGATAACACAGATTATAATCATTTTAGAAACTATTGAAAGCGTGTATTTTCTTCGTAATGAAACAATCATTGATTGATGCATTTTTTTTGTCACCGTGAATGTTTTTGACACTTTTTGTTTTTAATATAGTGGTGTAAAAATTGTAGTGATGATAGTTTTCCAATTTATCATTTAATTGAAACAAAGTAATTTTCTAATGATTTTTTCAAAAGGTATTTTTTAAAAATTTTTATTAAAATATATACACTTGAATAATAAAGTTTAAATACTAACAATACGACTTATTTTTATAATTAGTCTATTATATAAAAAAATTTGAGACTTGAAACTAAAAAAAACAATGAGGGAAAACAATATGAAAATAAGAATAAACCATAAAAAATTCAATCAAGAAAAAAAACAAATATTCAGCGCATTACTTGCTGCACTACTCATCACGAGTTCTCTAGGAGCACTCATTTTTGCAACAATGCCTGTTGGAGCAGTTTACTGCCCCTGCTTAACTGGGATGAAAGGATCCGAAACCGATCAAACAATCATAGATAATCTAGATGAACGATCTGTCAATCTTTCCACTCTCATCAGTGATTATGATGGTGGCACGGATTTATCCAGCGTTAACTTAGAAAATCCAACAGATATTGAATGGTGGATGTTCTCAGAATGCGGCGATGGAACCGATGCAGCTCTTATCCAATTCGAATACGTGAACAAAGAAGCAGGATCAACAAACATCTTCGGCTACTACAACCATACTGGAAACCAGCCACAGCTCAACGAAATTTTTAGCACCCAAACAAACAGTTCAGGAGATCTTTCAGATCAAATCCTCATTCTCAACGATGCAACCATGAACGGCATAGGCCTTGGCATCCAAACCCTTCCATCAGACACTAGTTACGAAGCAACCTACTACACCGAAACATTAGAAAACGATCCCGTTGAAGACCACGCCCTCATATATCAAGTTTTCAATTCAAATTACATTGAATCATATCTTATTTCTTTTGAAGACTACCCAAGAGATCACAATTGGGGAGAAGACTTTGACGATATGGTAGTCATCATGCATATTGTCGAATGCAACCCAGATATCGCATTTAGAGATCTCAATGTTAACATTGAAGGACAAGGAAGCGTCCAACTCGATCCAACTGGAGGAACGTACCTAGTTGGAACCGAAGTTGATCTAACGGCAACACCTGAAACAGGATGGATATTTTCACACTGGGAAGACAATCTTAATAGTTCAAACCAAGAAGAAACAATTATCATGAACACAGATAAAACCGTCACCGCAGTATTCATCGAAGATAACATCCCTGCAGAGGATTACTGCCAACATGCTTCAGAAGTCATAGAGTATAATCCGGGAACACAAAAAGATGATGACAATGTATCCTTAGACCGGCAAAACACGGATAATGCGTTGGAAATACCTGAAATGGATGATTCATTAAATTTTGTGAGTCTTGGATTCAATGGTAATATCACATTAAAATTCGATCAATTGATCATGGATGGAGACGATTGGGATTTTGAAATCGTTGAAACAACGTATAATCATCAAGAATGTGGAAATTATCCAGAAACCATACAAGTCTATGCATCAATGGATAACATTTCCTGGGAATACATTGGAGAAACCTGCCTGGATAACTATACACATAACGCAGAAGAAGACCAAGGCCGATTCGATCTTAACGGAATCTTACCCTGGGCACAATACATCCGGATCCAAGACATCAGCAATAAATCTGATTTTTCACGTCCACAAGACGATGGATACGATGTCGATGGTGTCAACGTACGATACTGCGCGCTTCCATACACATTAGACGTACACATAGAACCAATAGGTACTGGAAGTGTAACCAAAGATCCAGATTATCCGATCTATGCAGCAGGAACTGATGTAACACTACAAGCAATTCCAAATCCTGAAATGCAATTTAACATGTGGAAAAATGATCTTTCCGGACCTACTAATCCAGTAACTATTACTATGAATGAAAACAAGACCGTTACTGCTAACTTCACCGAAGAAGATACACCATATATAGAATATTGTAGTAATGGAACATGGATTGAATACTTTAATCAAGGACTAAGAAAAGATACTAATGAAGTGTTAGAAAGCCGAAGCAATGCAACACTAGCATTAGGTGATCCTGAAAACTCAGATATCGAAGCAGAAGGAATCAATTTCGTCAGTCTAGGCTTCGGAGGAACCCTCACTTTAGGATTTGATGATCGAATAGCAAATGGAGAAGGATCAGATTTTGTTTTATATGAAACCAGTTGGGAACGAAATAATCAACCGCAAACATGTGAAAGCTGGCCTGAAAAAGTCAACGTATCCGTTTCCATAGATAACCAAACATGGTATGAATTCGATCAAATCTGTTTAGATGAACAAGGCAATGCATTCTTTGACCTATTAGATCTAGAAGAACCATTAGACTGCATCACCTACGTTCGATTAATTGATACCAGTAATCCAGCTGATTTTAATGGTAACGCAGATGGATACGATGTCGATGGCATCGGCGTCATTCATTGCTGTCCAGATGATACACCATATTATGATTACTGTAGTAATGGAACATGGATAGAAGACTTCAATCAAGGACCAAAAGAAAATGGAAACTCAGTAGATGCCCAACGAAGCAATCCCGATCATGCATTAGGAATACCCGAAGATACCGATCAACCACCAATCAACTTTGTCAGTCTTGGTTTTGAAGGAAGCATTATCATAGGATTTAATCCACTCATTGGAAATGGACCCGGAGATGATTTCAGAGTCGTAGAAACAAGCTTCGGAGATCCTGACTGTAACGGCTGGCCAGAACACGTCATCGTTTCAGTCTCACAAGACAACAACGACTACATTGAACTCGGCGAAGTCTGCTTAGATGAAAATGCATTCTTTGACCTAGAAGGAACAGGACTAGACTGGGTTCGCTACGTCAAACTCGTGGATAACACAAGTACTGATGATTTCAGTGGAAACGCAGATGGATACGATGTCGATGGCATCGGTGTATTCAACTGTTATGAAGATGTACCAATAGAAGATAAAACTATTACCCTTAATGCAACAAAAATCATTTGTCCCTGTGAAACCTGCTTACCAAATTGGGGTGATGAATCAAATCAACCAACAAAACTAACAGAATCACTCATCCAAGATTACCTCAACGATCATCCAGAATGCAGTATCAATGAAACATGGGAATTTGAATGGGCACTAGCAAATGAAAACAACCCAGGCAACCATCTTGAATATGGTGGAAACAAATGGAACACATTCAGTGGCACTCAAACTATCACTCTTCCAGGATACACCAATAAAATATGGATTCGAGAAGCATTTCAATCAGGTTACATTCTCTTTGCAGGAAACACACCAAACAATAATGAAAGCGCTGAACTCTACGCACACAAAGACATTTACAAATATGACAACTACGACTTCATACAACCCATTGAAGACGGAAAAACCTATCAAATCGTTGCCTTCAACGCACCACTCTGTGATGAAACACCAAATCTTATACAAAACGGAGGCTTTGAACAACCAATCGTAGATCACGATAAAAAATGGAATATTTTTATAGATGAAGAAAACCTTGCATGGCAAGCATTCTGGCTTCACAACATAGAAGAAAATGAACAACCAGAACAAGCAAACATCGAAATCCATGCAGGAGTCAACGGCTGGTTACCTGCTGAAGGAAATCAATACGCTGAATTAGACTCAGACTACGATGGACCAGATGGAGGCATAAACGGTGAATCCGCTTCAACAGTTATCTACCAAATGATAAACACTTGTCCCGGACGATACTACAATCTTAGTTTCGCATTTTCACCACGACCAGGAAGAACTGCAGAAGACAACAATCTCACTGCTGTCGCATTCAACGCTGCAGATGGTCCAGAAACACCATTAGCAATCAAAGAAATAAGCAAAGATGGAACCGGCTTACAAAACACAGACTGGGAACAATATCACGTAGTATTCATGGCCGAATCACTACAAACCATAGTAGCATTTGTAGATAATGGAACATCAAACTCATTTGGTACATTCCTTGACAACGTAAGTCTTCATGCAATCTGTGATCCACAAGAACCAACTCCTGATGAATGGGATAAATCAAGTCTCTACGTTACCGGTGAATGCATTGACGGAATTGCAATGTTCAACATCACAAATACTGGAGATCCTGGCGAAGGTGCCATGGATGAAGAACGGGAATATAGAATATACAGAAATGAAACATTAGAAGAAACTGTTCTCTTCCAACTTGATGGCAATGAAAGCCTAATCATCTCAGTGCCAGCAAATTGTGACACCATTAAACTCGAAGCAGACCAAGATCCACTTCATCCGGGAAATAGTGTACCAAATGCAATTGTAGAAGATTGCGATTGTCAGGGTGATGATGATGACGACGTTGATTGTTCAGATAACAATCCACCTTTAACACCTCATAGTCCAGATCCAGCTGATGAAAGCACTCTAGATAGTGATCATGCTACGTTATCCTATCAGGTAGGCGATCCTGATTCAGGCCAAAACGTTACCTATGAAAAATATTTTGGAACATCTAACCCTCCTGAATATTTCGTAGAAGATACATGGCCTGCTGAAACAACTGCTCTTTCAACTGGTTTTGGAAATGTAACCTCTGGAACCACGTATTATTGGCAAATTGTAGCTATTGATGAATGTGGAGAAAAAGTAGAAGGGCCAATCTGGACGTTTACAACCGAATCAGAGAACGGCGTACCAATCGGTGATGAAGAATACGAGTTAGATAGTAATAGTACAAATGGCGGCTCTGTAACTAATCCTGGTGAAGGAACATATATTTATGATGAGAATGCGGTGGTTAATTTAAGAGCTACAGCTGATGAGGGATATGTGTTTGTTAACTGGACTGGTGATATTGATACCATTGATAATGAGTCTGCAGCAGAGACCACGATTAAAATGATGGATAACTACACCATAACTGCAAACTTCATGGAAGATGAGGCACCGTTAGACCCAGGAAATGGGGATGATGACGATGATGACCAACCAACGAAAAAATCATCCACAAAACGATCAAGTTCCTCATCAAATAGACCAAAAAACAATCCACCAGAAGCAATTATCGAAGAACCATACCAATACACCGTTGAAGACCAACCAATTACATTTGATGGAAGCAACAGCAACGATCCAGATGAAAACGATAACATTGTTTCATACACATGGAAGCTAGGTGATGGCACCATAAAGACCGGTGAAACAATCACTCATGAATACAACAATGCAAAAGACTACTATGTCATCTTAGAAGTAAGAGACAATCACGGAGCAAAAGCAGAAATCGGACAAACAATCACAATAGAACAACCAAACAGAGCACCAGAAAAACCACTCATTGGCGGAATCTTAGAAGTAC
>CAZYLG010000079.1:0-10317 GCA_964648565.1 uncultured Thermoplasmatales archaeon | reverse complement strand
TTGCACATTTTATCCGATCGTTTTCCCAAGTATTTTCAAAATCCTTAATTTTCATTCGATATCCATGTTCATGAAGGACCATTGCATCTCCATGAAGGCAATTGATATCAAACCCCACTCCTCCTGGAGAAATAACGCCTTCTTCAACATCTGTTGCAGCAACACCACCAATTGGAAATCCATACCCCCAATGAATATCGGGCATGGCCATTGCTTTACCAACAATTCCGGGAAGCGTGGTCATATTAGCTGTTTGCTCAGGAGCATTATCCTGCTTCAAAAGCGGAATCATCTTTTCTGAAGCATAGATTAATGCTGATGTTTTCATTTGTAAGTTATTTTTGACACCCTTGTAAGTTGATGGAATTTCATATCTAAAATCATCAATCTTGTTCAATGGACCATTCCACGTCATGTTAAGAAACCCGTTAGTTCATAAGTGACAAGGGATTAATAAGTCTTTGATTCTAAAAAAGGATAATCAGCAAAATCTGTTTATTGCTGTTTTTTTCGAATGTATGGAACACCAGTTTTTCGATTGATTTTTACTTCGTAATCATCAGGCAACTCAGATGGATTACCCGTTTCAGGTGGTTCTTTAGCAAAAAAATGAATGGTGCGTTTCTCTTTATCATTAATCTTAATTGTTTTTTGAAACAAGGTATAATCATTATATTGAAATCCAGGTGAATCTGATTGAGATTTTTTCTTCTCTTCATTCTTCTTTTCTTCAATAGGTTTTTTATTTGTTTTTTTATCTGTTGATGGTTTTTTCTCTCTTTTTTTCGTTTGTTCTTTAGTTGATATTTTTTTGATCCGTTTTGTTTCATTGTCAAAAGAAGATTCTTTCTTTTTCTCATCGAGTGGTTCCCAAATATCATCAGATGTTTTCTCAATTTTTTTCAAAGAGTCCTTCTGAGGTTCAGAGACGGATTTCTTTTCATCTTCTTTTTCTTCGTCGGGTTTGAAAAACCCTTTTCTTTTTCTTTCAGTGAATGGTTTTTTCACTAGTTCCTCTTTTTCTTGTTCTTCTTCAACTGCTTCCCATTGAGGTAACGATTCATTTTCTTCACTAGTTTCTGGACTAATGGTAATTGTTAATGGTTCTTCTTCAGAGATTTTTTCTTCTTTAAAAAGGGGTTCTTCTTGTTCTTCAGGTTTAACTTCAATAAACTCAGGGATTTCTTCAGGTCTAATCGAAGGTTTTTCTACTTCAAAAAGCTCATTATCGGAAAGATGCAAATCTTCTGCAGGAATAAGTTTAATGTCATCCTGTGATTCTTTAAATTCGACGACCTTTTTCTTATCTGTGGGTTCCAGTTGATGTGCTGTTTTCTGTTTTTTACGGATAACAACTCGGGGTGTCAAATCCTTATCCGATGATTGGTGTGAAGGACGACTTGAATAACGTAATCCATGATCATGAGATAATCGTCTTTCTAATGATGAAAGGTAGCGATCATGCCGTTTTTCCTCGGATTCAGCTGAAGAATCATCTAATATTTGGTGAATTTTCTCTAAGAGTTCTTTATCAGATGAGCTTTTTGACATTATGGACAACTCCTCTCAGCACAAAAGTACAGAGGATTATTAATCTTCAAGTAAGTATTACTCATACTTCACTTAATTTTCAGGTTTTACTCCTTAAGGATAGTAGTAGTTTTACATGCTATATATAGGTTTGTGCATAAAAACCCAGCGTTTTTCTTCAAGATATGTTTTTTTACAACAATTTAACAAAACACAATATATAAAATAATCTTTATTAAAAACTTTATTAAACTCTTATACTATCACTATAACTTTGATTTCAATGGATTTCACAGGCAAAGATATTATTTCAATAAGAGATTTTTCAAAAACAGAAATTGATCATATTTTAACATATGCAAAAAAAATGATTCCTTATGCAAAAGGAGAGAAAACAACAACGCTTCTGCAAGGAAAGATATTATCTTCTCTCTTTTTTGAACCAAGTACTCGAACTCGACTAAGTTTTGAAAGTGCAATGAATCGACTTAACGGAAGAGTAATTGGTTTTGCAGATCCAACTGCAACATCACAGAAAAAAGGAGAGACCCTTGCAGATACCATTCGAATGGCTGATGCATACAGTGATATCATCGTCATGCGGCATCCGTCAGAAGGAGCAGCTCGGTTGGCTGCAGATTTTTCTAATTCACCGATTTTAAACGCAGGAGATGGTGCAGGTCATCATCCCACACAATGTTTGTTAGATTTATTCACTATTTTTCTTGAAAAAAAACAAATTGGTAAACAAAATGTGGTCTTACTTGGTGATCTCAAATATGGCCGAACGGTTCACTCATTAGCATATGCATTATCCCTTTATGGATCAGATCTTACCTTTGTTTCACCTAAATCATTGAAAATGCCACGTGAAGTAATTAATGAATGTAAAAGCCTAGGAGCAACACCAACCTCAACTACTAAACTTGAAAAAGCACTTAAAAATGCTGATGTTCTTTATGTTACCCGAATACAAAAAGAACGATTCCCCGACCTTGAAGAATACAACCGAGTCGTTGGTACCTATCAGATAACTACAGAATCTCTTGAACAAGTCAAAGAAGATATGATTATTATGCACCCACTACCTAGAGTTACTGAAATAGATCAGGCAGTTGACCAAACAAATCATGCGGTTTATTTCCAACAAGCATTCAATGGTGTACCAATACGAATGGCTCTTCTTTCACTAATAAGTGGGGTGAAATTATGAAACCAATGAAAATCCCTCGCATTAAAAATGGAACTGTTATTGATCACATCACTGCGGGAAATGCAGTTAAAGTATTACGAATTCTTGATATTCCACAAAAACAAAGCTCCACTGTTAGTGTTGCCATTAATGTAAGAAGTGAGATGGGCAAAAAAGATATCGTCAAAGTTGAAAATAGAGAAATCGCACATACTGAAGTTGATAAGATAGCACTCATCGCGCCAAAAGCAACAATCAATATTATCCGAGATTATGAAGTTGCAGAAAAACACAAAGTAGAACTGCCAGATGAACTCGTAGGTATTGCAAAGTGTTCAAATCCGACATGTATCTCCAATGGTGGAGAACCAGTTGAAAGCCGGTTTATGGTTCTTGATAAAGAAAAACCGCGTATCCAATGTTATTATTGTGATCGTGAACCTGACGACATTGCATCACGGATAATCTAACTAAATAAACAGTGATTTGTATTCAACATATTCATCATTTTTTTACTAATTCTTTTGCTCTATCAAGTTTTACGTTTCCTTCCTTAATCAATATAGTTGCAATGCGGTCAATATCTTCCTCATTTGCTCCAGCCATCATAGCGATATTTTTTGCATGAAGGGACATATGTCCTTTTTGAATACCAACAGTTGACAATGCAAGAACAGCTGCAAAATTTTGCGCTAACCCAACACTAGCAACCATCTCGGATAATTGCTGCGCAGAAGAAATCCTCATCATCTTTTTACATATTTGAGCTGTTGGATGAATACTTCCTGCTCCGCCAACGATACCAAGTGCTAACGGTAATTTTATCTCTCCAACAAGATTACCTCTTTCATCCTTCCAATAAGTCGTCAATGAAGTATACTGACCATTTCGTGCCGCATAGGCATGAGCTCCTGCCTCAATTGCTCGAAAATCATTTCCTGTGGCTAAAATAACTGCATCAATTCCATTCATAATTCCTTTATTATGGGTTGCTGCTCGATATGCATCAATCTTTGCTAATTCCACAGATTCTAAAAATGCATCAACGACCTTTTCACCACCAATAAGATCTTTGTCAAAAATAGCACGAGATGTTACCAATCGTTGATCAGCTAAATTCGATAAAATCTTTAATCGAACACGTCCACCAGAGATATCTTCAATTACTGGTGATAATGCCTCAACCATCGTATTAACCGCGTTTGCTCCCATTGCATCACGAACATCAACATATAAATGAACCACAATCATCTTCCCAAAGGAACTTGTTAAAATTCGAACAGCTAAATCCTTTGCGCCGCCTCCAAGATCCGTTAAGATCTTATCCTGAGCATTAGCAACAGCGAGTAACTTATTTTTTTCTTGTAAAATTTTTTCAGATGCAGTAGTGATATCATCAACATCAAGAATTTGAATTTGCCCGATCATGATTGGATCTGTTGATTCTGTTCGAAAACCGCCATGTTTACGCGCGATTTTAGCAGCTTTACTAGCTGCTGCAACAACACTAGATTCCTCAGTTACCATTGGAATAAGCACGTCTTCATTATTCACTCTAAAATTCAATGCGATACCCAGTGGCAGCGTAAAGGTTCCCACTACGTTTTCAATCATACGGTCTGCTAGACCCTTATCCAATGCTTTAAACAACAGAGATTGTTCTTCGTCAGTTAAAGATGCAATTGAAGAAATCAAATCAATTCGTTCATCAATACTTTTCTTGTAAAAACCTGAAATCTTTGAAGTTTTATTTATCTTCATGCTATTCACCTACCTTAAAAAAGGCGTTATTGAACGCAAACAGATATGCATCATTTAAACATTTTGAGAACCCCGTCGTTTTTCATCGAAGAATTACATATGATTTCTTTTCCCTCATTTTTTCCATTAAATTTCTGCTAAAATAGTATGTGCATACGTAAATGGACAACTATCTGCGAAAAACGTACTTAAACATCCATGTCATTCTTAGGAGTAGAAGGAATCATGGCTGGTAGTTTTTTGTGCATCCCATCCCATCCTTATTTGCCAGCCTTCCTCCTTCTTTTTCTAGGAGGAATTATTTTTTCCTTATAATCAACAAATAAAATCATTTTTTTATTGAGTGATGTGTTCTCTGATTTTCACTGCTTGACCAAACTGAAAAGTGTTCATCTCAACGGGTGAAAGAAGACATTGACCAATTGCAAGAAATTCATCTTTTTTAGAAACAACGATACATTCATCATATGGTCGTAATCCATTATCAACTGATGTGACGAATTTTGAAAACACACTTTTTCCCTCCTTTACAAAGGGAACGGCATCATCATCGATAGTGACTCGAAATCGTGGACGAGAACTCTGTGCATGAATCTTTTTCCCACCATCTAACTTTAAGGTGAACAATCCATCTGAAGCTCGCATTGAAACCACATGATTTCCATTAACAAGCACATTTCTTATTTTCAACGTTTTTTTCGATTTTACAAATGAAATATCTCCGTCAAATAAGATGGATGAAATATCAGAACCAAATTGCATGTGGGATACGCTTTTTACTCTCTTTTCATCCAAGATTTTTTGGATTAGATTTTTTTGATCATGTGTTAAATCCCCGGTGCTTGTTCCCCTTTTCCATTGAATAAGATTTTTATCTTTTACACATTCATTCCATCGTTTCTTTCGAACTTGTTTTGTTTCTTCATCTAAGAAATCAGGAAAAATATACTGAGCAAATGGATACATTTCATCTAACACCAATGGGACAGGACCAATTGCAGTATCAACAATAATATCATTATTTGGATGCTCCTTAGTAATAACAAATACCGATTCTGCATAAGATTTACTAAACGGTTTTTCAGTCTCATCCAATACTATAAGTGTAGAAGTTGATTGATCAAACCACCGAATCAATCTTTGCTGTAATCTGTAAAAAAATGGTTGATGAACAGTATGAACTCCGGTGTAAAACAAACCTCGTGTTTTTCGTACCGGTTCAAATTGTTCAAGCCAGTTGATATGATCTAATTTATGAATTTCATGAAGTGCATCCTGTAAAAACGGATTTGCACTTGCTCGTTGTTCAACTAGCTCCCATAATCTACCTTGCATGATTGCATTACGAACTTTTTTTAATTCACTCATGCTAATAAACAAATTATGTTCTGCGATTTTCTGTTCTCTTTTTTTCTTAGACAACGATCGTAATTCGGATAATGAAATGGTAGAACAAACAGGACAGGAACATGGAAGTTCGTATAAATCATCGATTTTTTCAGTTCCCCATGCAAAAATCAAACGATTTTGTTTCGCATATTTTATATAAGCCGATGAATCAAAGATGTCACAACCTAGAGCTGCAGCAAGCGGGAAAATCAGTGGATGACCTGCACCAAATAAATGAACCGGACGATTCACAGGCAATCCTTTTTTTGATGCAAGGATTACTTTGATAAGATGATCGTATTGTTGATTTTCCATTAATGGAACAACGCCACCAATAGGATGCATATCTGCATCGAGTTCACCAAGCTTTGTAGCACAATATGATCGTAACGATGGATAGATAGAACCTTGTACTGGACAAGCAAGATTCATCTCTTTTTTTTCAGGAATGCTTCGTTCGGCCCGGTCTATTGTGGTGTTAACTGCTTCCTCTGCTTCTTTTTTTGTTTGATCCGGAGTGCCAAAAATATCTAAAATAGTGCCGATATCGCTTCCAATATCATGTTGAAACTTGACGATAGTCAATGGATCCATTTCAATTTCTCCGTACATGTATGATTGAAATGTTCCAGAATCAGTCATAATAGGACCATTAAAATCAATGAGAGCATGCACACCTTCGGCTAATGCAGTATCATGGAGTTTTTGATGTTGATGAATAATGTATGAATTGGTGATAACTGCTTGAACACCAAATTTTTCCTTCATTGTTTTTGGTGTAATGCTCATTTTATTTGGATTGATTACTGGAAGTAAAAGTGGAGTAGTCACTGAACCATGATCGGTTATCAACCTGCCAATTCTGCCTGCGGCATCATGATGCTTAATTTCAAATTTCATTGTTTTTTCAATTGATGCCAATCAATCCTTTCTTTTTTAGAATTTGCATTTCATAAAATATCATGAAAAATAAGAAAGATAGACAAAAAATAGTTACTGATCACTTTTATGAATTAACGTTTCAAGGTTGATCAATTTAAACCATTACGCACCTATTTGAATAGGATCAACAATTCGTTTCAAAGTGGCAATTGCGGAAAGAGATGCCAAATAACTTGAACCGGGATTATGTGGATTTGGCATGTTTTCCACTTCAGCTCGAAGTCTACCAAATCGACCATGTGCTAAAATTTTATGGCTATTTCTTGTTGCAACCGGATCAGCTACGATTTCCACTAGTGTTTTATCAAAACCAATGCCTGCAATGGAGAGATTAGCAGCAACATTAATGTTTTTAGGGAATTGTTGAACCGCATCTCGAGCCGTTCCTTTGAACACAACTGTTCTTTTTTTGTAATTTTTATTAAGAGCCTTCGGCGGCTTTGTAGTTACCAATGTTACCTTATCGATTGTGTCACCACTTGCTGAAAGAATACCATCGATCCCGCAGACTGCACCAGATGGAAGATATAATTTTGCATGATGTTTACGGGCTGTATCTTCTAATTTTTCACGGAGGTCATCATCAAACAAACTGCCGATGCTCATAATAATGAAATCTTTACCTTGTTTTAACACATCGATTGCATACATTTTTACTGCTTCTTGAGATGCAGCTTCAAAGACAACATCAGATTTTTCAAGTAAACTCTCACTACTGACTGCTTCTCCTTTTGTAATGCTATCTGCTAGTTTTTTCTCAGATTCTTTATCGATATCATATAAAAAAATAGTATCAATCTCTGGAAATGAGTCTGCTGCATGAGCAACATCACTTCCTATTGCGCCACAGCCAATAATGCCAATCTTCATAGTAACTACCTAAAATCTTAAAACCATCAAAATGTATAAAAAGTATTGCCATGGATGAAATAGACCGATTTTTAGAAGAAGATCTAAATGGAGAAGGAGATGTCACAAGTAATGCATTGTTTACTAATGAACTAGCGTCTGCTCAGATCTTTGCAAAAGAATCATGTGTTCTTGCTGGACTTGAAGAAGCCGCTGAAGTATTTGATCGAACAGGAGCCATGCTTCAAAAAGAAAAAGAAGATGGTTCAATTGTTTCAGATATGGATATGGTAGCTACCATTAATGGATCAGTTAAATCCATTCTTGTTGGGGAACGACTTGCGTTAAATATTATTGGAAGAATGAGCGGTATTGCAACTCAGACGAGAAAAATCGTGGATTCATGTCATCGTATAAATCCTAAGGTCAACATTGCGGCTACACGAAAAACAACCCCGGGTTTTCGCAAGTATGAAAAAAAAGCAGTGGAACTTGGAGGTGGAAAATCTCATCGATTTGGATTATTTGATGCAGTAATGATAAAGGATAATCATATTGCGGCTAAAGGATCATTTGAAGAAACTATTGAAATCGTTTTGCAGAAGGTATCTGATAAGATTATTGAAGTTGAGGTAGAAACTGAGGATCAAGCAATGCACGCAGCGCAAATGGATGTGGATGTCATTATGCTCGATAATTTCAATCCTGTAAAAGCAAGAGAAATCGCAAAAAAAATCAGAGATATTAATTCTTCGATTATAATAGAGATTTCAGGAGGGATAACCCCTGAAAACATTCTAGATTATGTAACGTTTGCAGATCGAATTTCCATGGGTTATTTAACTCATACGATAAAAAATAGTGATTTTTCTTTAGAACTCGTTAGATAAACTTGAAAAAACAATGGGTTGAATTTTGATTTCTAAGGAAATATTTAATAAGCTGCTTGTGATTACTTTTCTGATGTGATGGGAAGATATTATTCACACTCAATTTGATAATTGTTGTTGTGATGGTATGGTGATTTAGATGAAAAAAATAGTAGAAGAAGTTATGGCAGAACAAAATAATAAAAATACTTCTAAAAAAACGTCAACACGTCCTGCTAATACTCAAAAACAAAATAAGAATTCTAATGATGAATCGTATACACGAAGTGCAATAAATCAGGAACTGGAAGAAGTCCTGAAAGGCCTAACCACCACTATTAAAGTAGTTGGTTGTGGTGGAGCAGGAACAAATACGATAAGTCGCTGTATCCAAGGCAGCGTGACAGATGTTGATCTTATTGCAATTAATACAGATGCACAACATTTACTGCAGACTGATGCACCTCGCAAGGTGCTGATTGGCCGTCATCTTACGAAAGGATTAGGTGCAGGATCTGTTCCAAAGGTAGGTGAAGAGGCAGCAAGAGAAAGTGAACAGGATGTTCGAGAATCTGTTGGTCATGCAGATATGGTTTTTGTGACCTGTGG
Organism: uncultured Thermoplasmatales archaeon; assembly: GCA_964648565.1. GTDB lineage: Archaea > Thermoplasmatota > E2 > DHVEG-1 > DHVEG-1 > EX4572-165. Next base: position 1,176 of record CAZYLG010000079.1, on the reverse strand, counting down.
ACTTGGTGGAGGGACTGGAACTGGTTCAGCTCCAATTGTTTCTCAGATTGCAAAGGAAACCGGTGCATTAACCATTGGAGTTGTTACGCTTCCATTTAGTGTTGAAGGATTAGTTCGGATGGAGAATGCTGAAGCAGGATTAAAACGACTTAGGGATGTTTGTGACACAGTTATTGTTATTCCAAATGATAAATTGTTAGATGTTGTTCCTAATCTTTCATTGAATGCTGCGTTTAAAGTCGCTGATGAAGTACTGATGCGTTCCATTAAAGGAATTACAGAAATGATTACCAAACCAGGTTTAGTCAATCTTGATTTCGCTGATCTGAAAACGGTTATGAAACGTGGTGGTGTTGCCATGATTGGTCTTGGTGAAGCTGAAGGTGAAAACAAGGCAGTGAATGCAGTTGTTGAAGCATTGAACTCACCATTGCTTGAGGTTGATATTTCCGAAGCAAGTGGAGCATTAGTGAATGTTACCGGTGGTGAAGATATGACCATTAGTGAAGCTGAACGTGTGGTTGAGGAGATCTATTCTCGTGTTGATCCAAATGCGCGGATTATATGGGGAACAACGGTGGATCCATCCTTGAAAAAGAACTTACGAGCAATGCTTGTGATTACGGGTGTAAAATCCAAACAGATTTTAGGTCCATCACAACGGCAAATGGAAAACAAAGAATATGGAATAGATGTCGTTGCATGATGCTCATTGCATCATCCATTTTCTTTTTTTATTTTATTTTTTTGATTGATCTTTCTTCGCAGGTTTTCTTCATACTGGAATTTTTGATGTTTTTCTTCCACATTCTTTAAATATGGTTAGTTGTTTGACCTTGTGTTATAAGAGAGGTGTCCTTTCGTGTCATCAACAACCAATCAAAAAGATTTCATAGAAAAAGCCTGGGATCTTCAACATGATCTCGAAGCACGACAGAAACGAATCGGTAGAGGTAAATATGGTCGAGTGCTGAAAATGGCTCGCAATCCCACTAATGAAGAATATGCAAAAACTTCAAAGATTACTGGTCTTGGTATCATTCTCATGGGTGGAATAGGATTTTTAATTTACCTTTTAGCCACACAAGTTGCACCATGGGTTGGTGAACTTCTCGGTTTAATGTAGATAGAGGTTCAATGTATGACTGATGCAGCAATGGATGATAAAGAACCAAC
>CAZYLG010000078.1:0-10444 GCA_964648565.1 uncultured Thermoplasmatales archaeon | reverse complement strand
GGTAAAACTGAAATATTTTTTGTTGAAATATTGCAATTTCTTTTTTGGAAGGAAGCATCGTTTGCATATGCTTTATTTCACCTAAGTAATTTCTGAAAAAATCATGGATATTGTATTTAATTGGTACCAACTTTTTTACATGTTTAAATCATCAATTAAAAAAATTTGATTAGGCAATTATTGACGCAAATTTGAACAATCTGACCGAATGATACAAAAACTAAGTCATCTATTCCTCTTTAACTTATGAAATCACTACTTGATGACAAATTGAATCTTAAACTTCTTAGATATTTAGTATCTGGAAAGGAAGTTAGAGTAAACATAAGAGGATTGGCAAAAGAACTCAACATGCATCGGAGTACGGTGAAAAAAAAAGTTCAATGGCTTTTTGACCAACACCTCATCAATCCACCATTTTATTCCTTCCCGCAACTATACAAAGAATTTCCCTTACTCGTCCTGGTAAAAGCAGACATTCCACGGACCAATGAAACAAAAGAATTCTTCATGGATGATGCCCATATCTTTGCAGCTTTTTCCTGCATGGAAGGACCATACAACACCTTACTCATGGAATTTTTCAAAGACCTTGAAACCTATCATTCATGGCGAGAACAAATCGTTATCGATCAAAAAATACCAACAAGAGAACACCGAGCACCAGCACACGCATACATTTTCAGCAACAAACTCACGTTTAAATATGATCCAACCTGTTTTATTAACAATCTTCAAAAAACATATCAACAAACCGGAAGTGTCACTATCAACAATATTACCTTAGACGAACACCTCTTCCCAATCTTTATGCACTTAATGAAGGGAACGTTTATTCAACGAAATGATTCACATATCGCTCGAGATTTAGAAATCAATAGGAAAACCATCAAACATCGCATCGATCAACTCCTCAAACACCAAATCATCACAGAACCAAAATGTTTTTTTCCAAACTTGTTTGTTCCACCAGCATACAATCTGGTCGTATCCATGATAGAAGTTAAACAAAATAATGAAGCAATCAAACAATTCCTCCTTAAACATAGTAATATAGCAAGAGCTCAAGAAACAAGTACTGGCTGTTACAACTTGCTCCTTTTCTCTGCGTTTAAAACCATAGAGGATTTTTTTGACCTTGGAGAGGACATGGTCAAGCGTTTTCCCCACGATATTGGCGCTATTGAAAATACCATTCTTTCTTCAAGAATGATTCACACTATAAAACCACAAAAACTCTCCCTTGGATGGATCGATCGTAAACTATGGAAAATTACACAATCTGATTAAAAAACCTCAAAACAGGCGCAATATGCTGTTATAATATGCCACATTTAATAGAACAATACCAAAAATAACTTACAATATGCCCATCAAAAATTAATATAATTAACCAAAGTGTACAACATCAATGTCTAATTTTATAACCCAGATATAAATATACCCTCTAATATCGCACCCACGCATCCAAAATATGGAGGAAATACCATGGCAAAAGAAGGTTACAACCCATTTAAAATGGCTCAAGAGCAATTCGACCGAATTGCAGATGAACTCGAATTAGACGAAGGTACTAGAGAATTTTTAAGAAACCCTCGTCGAGAATACCATTTCACCATTCCAGTCAAAATGGATGATGGACATACTAAAGTCTTCAAAGGATTCCGCGTACAACATAATGATGCATGTGGCCCATCAAAAGGTGGTATCCGATTCCATCCACAAGAAACAATTGATACTGTTCGGGCACTTTCAATGTGGATGACCTGGAAATGTGCCGTTGCTGACATCCCTCTCGGAGGAGGAAAAGGCGGCATCATTTGCGACCCACATGATCTTTCAAATAACGAACAAGAACAACTCTGCCGCGGTTGGATTCGACAAGTCGCCCCAAACATCGGACCAGTCCAAGACGTTCCCGCACCAGATGTAATGACCAATGCACAACACATGATCTGGATGATGGATGAATACGAAGCAGTCTCCGGCGGAAGATATCCAGGAACCATTACGGGTAAACCAGTTGAACTCGGCGGATCACTCGGTCGAACCGAAGCAACTGGATACGGCGTTGTTTACATGGTCAGAGAAGCACTCAAAGAAATGGATGTTGACATCGAAAAAACAACTGCTTCCATTCAAGGATTCGGAAATGTTGCTCGGTACGCTGCAGAACTCTACCTCGAATATGGTGGAACCATTGTCTCCGCTTCCAGTTGGGATCAAGCAGATAAAAAAGCATACAGCTTCTACAAAAAAGATGGAATTAACCTTAAAGAACTTCTTGATATCACGGATCGCTTCGGAAGCATTGACAAAAAGAAAGCAAAAAAACTTGGCTATGAAATTCTACCAGGCGATGACTGGCTTACTCATGATGTCGATATTCTCATTCCAGCAGCACTAGAAAATGCTATTACCAAAGACACAGTCAAAGATATCAAAGACAGTGTAAAACTCATTGTATGCGGGGCAAACGGACCAATCACCCCAGAGGCAGATGACATCCTTGACAAACGAAAAGTCGTGGTCATCCCAGATTTTCTTGCAAATGCAGGTGGAGTGGTCTGTAGCTACTTCGAACAAGTACAAAGCAATCAAAACTATTACTGGACCAAAGAAGAAGTCCTTGGAAAACTCGACAATAAAATGACTGATGCATTTTACAAAGTCTGGGAACTATCTCAACGGAAAAAAATCCGTGTACAAGATGCGGCATATATGATTGCAATATCCCGTGTAGTCGAAGCTTGCAAACTCCGCGGTTGGATTTAAAAAAACACCCCCCTAATAAAAAAAACTATGTTAGAAACAAAGGAAGAAGCAATCGAAAATAAGATTGAAGAAATAACAGGATACAAACCTAAAGAAACAAAAAATATTGTTCTTGAAACTGGAAAACATCTACGCCCGTTTTCCATCAAAAAAATCCTGTTACTCGCTTCTTCCTACAACTATTTTTTACTTGAAGAAGAAGGACGAATCGAAAAACTCTTTCAACATGTCTATCCAAAAGACCTTCCCTTACAACCACCAGAAATCACCCAAGTTGAATCAGTAAAAGATGCAGAACACCATCTTGACAATGACCAATTTGACCTATTCATCATTTTCAATGAACCACAAGACATAGATTTACTCACATTTACCAATGAAATTAAGCAAACTCATCCAGATCTTCCAATTGTTTACTTAGCTAATCATACTAGTCAACTTCAAAAACTAATAGATAAAGACAATTACGAAACCATCGATCGTGCATTCACCTGGAATGGAGATGGATCAATTCTTTTAACCATTATTCAACTCTTTGAAGATCAAACAAACATTCAATCTAATCCATCTTGTGAAAACAAAGAAATCATTCTTCTCATCGAAGATGACATCCAATATTATTCATCATATCTTCTCATTATTTATGAAGAACTCTGGAAGTACACACAAGATCTCATGCATAATGATCTTACGCTCATCCAAAAAAACAGACGATATCAACGACGACCATTCATCTTGCATACCACTGATTTTGATGAAGCAACCGCATTAGTCAACCAATACACTGATCATTTGCTCTGTGTTATCTCAGATAATAACACTAAAAACACAAAAGATAACGCAGGAATCAACCTTGCAACAAAAATCCATGATCTCAAACCAACTCTCCCAGTCATCATTCAATCATCTGAATCAACACAAACCAAAACATTACCAGAAAATGCAGAGTTCATATCAAAAACCGATACACACTTGCGAAAACAATTACGAGATCTTGTTTCAAAAAGTCTCGGCCCTGTAACATTACAATTAAAACATGACAACCAACGTAAGATAATAAAAACTTTAAGTGAACTTGAAAAAACATTATTGAACAATCCAGCAAAAACGTTTAATTCATTAGTAAAAACACATCACATCTCCAAATGGTTATTTGGAATACAAGAAAAAGAACTCGCAACAAAAATCAAAGATATCGAAAAAAATGAAACCGATGTAACACGATTTCATCAACGAATCATTGATACTCTAGAAGAATATAATTACTCATTACATCAAGCAACAGTTACCGATTTCTCAAGAAAAATCAAAGAACCACAAGCTAACATTCATCGTATTGGAAATGGATCACTTGGTGGAAAAGCACGAGGACTTGCATTTCTTGCAAAAATTCTTTCAAAATATATCACTGAAGAAATGTTTCCAAATTTAAAAATCACCATTCCTCGAACAATTGTTCTTTCGACAGAAATCTTTGATAAATTCACCGAACAAAACGATTTTTCACTTGACGAACTCTTCAATCTCTCAGATGAACGAATTGCAGCTCACTTTCTGAAAGCAAACCTTCCTGCAACCATTCTTGGCGATCTTAGATCTTTTGTGCGAAACACAAGAAAACCGTTAATCGTTCGATCCTCAGGAATGCTAGAAGACTCCCTTTTCCAACCTTTCGCAGGCATTTACGCGTCAGTACTTCTCCCAAATGAATCATGGGAAACAGATCTTAGATTCCAAGAAGTTTGTAACTCCATTAAATACGTTTATTCATCGACTTATTTTTCCCAAGCACGAACTTACATTCGATCCACACCAAAACATATCGCTGATGAAAAAATGGCGATATTACTTCAAGAAGTCGTTGGGCAAAAACATGGTAAATACTTTTATCCTACTGTTGCAGGCGTAGCAAAATCATATAATCATTATCCAGCTGGACCTTGTAGCCCAGAAGAAGGAATCGTTTACTTATCCCTTGGACTTGGAAAAGCAATTGTTGATGGCGGATCAAGTTATTGTTTTTGTCCTAAACGACCAAAAACACCATTATGTGGCACACCTAAAGATTTCCTACCTTATTCACAAAAGAAATTTTATGCCATTGATCTTACTAGTTTTTACAAAACAATGGGCGATCATGAAGAAAACTCACTTGCACATTTAGACGTAGATATTGCAAAGAAACATGGAACGCTTAACGCTCTTGCTTCAACTTATTCACCTCGAGATGATCGCATCTATCCCGGCATAGAAGAAGATGGATATTTAGTGATTAATTTTGCCCCACTCCTCCAATTTAATACTATTCCTTTAGCAAAAGCAATGGAACTGTTACTCTCCATTAGCGAGATAGCGCTTGGTTATCCTGTTGAAATTGAATTTGCACTCAACATACCTAAAGAAGAAGATACCTCCGCAGAACTTGTCATCCTTCAAATCAGAAATATGATGCCCCCATCAGAAACAGAGGATGTGCAGCTAAATGATTTCTCAAAAGAAGACGTAATATGTTACAGTGAAAATGCACTAGGTAATGGGACAATAACAGATATTAAGGACATTGTATATGTGGACCCTGAAACATTTGACATGGGACAATCTCAACAAATCGTACCGCTCTTACGAGACATTAATCTAAAACTAATGAAGCAGAATAAACCATATTTACTAATTGGACCTGGCCGATGGGGATCAGCAGACCCATGGCTTGGCATCCCTGTTATCTGGAGTGATATTGCTGGAGCAAAAGCCATCATTGAAACACCAGTAAAAGAAAAGACCATAGAGCCCTCACAAGGATCTCACTTTTTCCATGATATGGTTTCTTCACAAGTAGGATATTTAATCACCCAGTCGAAGAGCAGTATTCTGAACTGGGATTATCTTTCATCTCTTCCAAAAAAACAACATAACGATTCCGTTTATCATGTGCATACCGATGAACCTCTATCCATTCATTTGGATGGGCGTAATCGAAAAGGAATCATTGTCAAAAAGGAAAACACTTCATAATAAAAATAGCATACCGTGACGTATTATGCCTTCATCAAAAAAATCTCCAAAGAAAAAAAGAACACGATCGAATCGTTCAAAAAAGGGAGAAATCCAACAATTAAGAGAACGAGAAAAAGAATTGAACTGTTTATATGGTTTAACCAAAGTGGTCCGAGATAAAAATATTACTATTGAAGACGCACTCAATGATATCATCCAACTGATTCCACCATCTTGGCAATATCCAAAGATTACTTGTGCTCGGATTAAAATCGATGGAAAACTTGTCGAAACATCAAATTTTAAAGAAACCCCGTGGAAACTATCCAGCCCGATAAAGATTAACGATGAAATTATCGGAAGTCTTGACGTTTATTATCTTGAGAAAAAACCTAAAGCTGATGAAGGCCCATTTTTAAAACAGGAACGATGGTTGATTGAAGCAATTACTGATTTACTTGGACGGTTTTTTGAAGAACGGAAAATCAAAGAGGAACTTGAAGCACATCGAAAAAAACTAGATCACGCCGAAAAAATCATGAAAAAGGATCAAGGGAAAAATGATAAACGAGATAAACCATCAGAAAAACAAAACTGGGAAGTAATTATCGATCTTTTAGTAAAAACTGATCCTCGCATTCTTCTTCGAATCACCCGGAAGATGATTTATCATCTTTATCCTTATGAAAGTAAACAAATCAATTTTTTATTTAGTAATATTTGCCCAGTTGACCGAGATGCTGCTAATCAACAATGGTGTGGGATTAACATGCCCAATCCCCGTCAGGATATCGAATCATTAAAACAAGTGCAACATTACGTGTTTGAACTGGCTCGAAAACATTTATCTCCGGAGGAAATCTCGAACTTGTTTCAAACATGGATGAAACAAGACAAGACAAGACCGTTATTGTTAACCTCTCAGAAAGCAGGTGTTCCCTTAGTTGAAATAAAAAATGAACTCATTCGGTTTTATGATAAAGCTGAGGAGTTAACCACACTTGCTCCTGAAGATGAAATGAGTATTAAAACTGCATTGATTCGTCGGTTTTTCACTGATCGATTAGAATTTGTTAATGTTGCTAAAAACTTCATTGAAGTCAAAGATTTCATACCCTTATTAAAACATTTTATTGGACCAGCTCAAGGAGCAGGTAAACTAGGTGGAAAGACATCTGGAGTGTATCTAGCAAAAAAAATCATTGAAAAAACACAAGAAAAAAATGAGTATTTACAAGAGATAGAGTTTCCAAAAAGTTGGTATATCTCTTCAGATACCACGCAGAATTTCATTCATTATAATGATTTAGATGAAGTCTTTCATCATAAATATTTAAATCCCGAGGAGATCCGACAGGAACAATTATTCCTTGAACAAATCTTTAAAAATGCTGTGTTTCAACCTGAAATCATTGAAGGGTTACGACGGATTCTTCATGACATCCCTGATAAACCATTAATCGTTCGATCCTCAAGTTTACTTGAGGATAGTTTTGGAGCAGCATTTTCTGGAAAATACAAAAGCTTGTTTGTGCCAAATACGGGAACAGAAGAAGAACGACTTGCCTCTTTAACAGATGCTATTGCTGAAGTGTATGCTTCAGTTTTTGGACCCGATCCTATTGAGTACCGCCGTGAACGAGGATTACTTGATTTTAGTGAAGAAATGGGAATATTGATTCAAGAAGTGATTGGTACTAGGATTGGTCCTTACTTTATGCCTTCCTATGGCGGTGTGGCTTTTAGCCGAAATGAATTCCGATGGTCACCACGAATACGACGAAAAGATGGCGTCATTCGGATAGTGCCAGGTTTAGGAACTCGAGCTGTTGACCGGGTAGGAAATGATTACCCAATTCTTGCCTCACCAAACAGACCGGAGCTTCAAGTGAACACGTTAATTAATGAAAAAATTAAATATTCACCGCAATACATGGATTTGATTAATTTAGAAAATGGTGCGATTGAGACTGTAAATATTTTTGAGACGTTTAAGAAATATGGAGAAGAAGTTCCAGGTCTTGAACGAATGGTCAGTGTTCATAAGGAAGATCATCTGACAACACCGCAGAAAATACTTTTCGATCCATCTAAATCAGAGATGGTGGTCACCTTTGATGGATTATTTGAAAAAACATCATTTTTAAAACAAATTAAAGCATTGTTACAAGTTCTTGAAGAAAATATTCATACACCTGTTGATATTGAATTTGCATCTGATGGAAAAAAATTGTTTTTATTACAATGCAGACCGCAAAGTCAATCACTTGATAGCGAACGGAAACCAATACCTAAAAACGTTCCTCGGAATCATAAGTTATTTTCTGCGAATAAATACGTGACTACTGGTCAAATTGAACACATCGAATATATCGTTTATGTGGTTCCTGAAGCATATACCTCATTGGATGATCGTGAAGCAATGCAACAAGTAGCAAAGGTCGTAGGAAAATTAAATACTGAACTACCTCGTCGGAAATTTATTTTAATGGGTCCGGGTCGTTGGGGAAGCCGAGGCGATATTAAACTTGGTGTTCCAGTTCAATACGGAGATATCAACAATTCATCGCTTCTTGTTGAAGTCGCTAAAGAAAAAGGAGATTACACGCCCGAACTATCGTTTGGTACTCATTTCTTTCAAGATTTAGTTGAAGCTGAAATTAAATATCTACCGTTATACCCCGATCAACCTGATGTAATGTTTAATGAATCGTTATTATTGGATGCAACTAATCACTTAGATAACATCGTGGATGCTGAAGATGACGAGATTAAAGCGAAAATGAATGAGGTTGTGAAAGTCATTCGGGTTGATGAAATCATTGATGGTGGATCATTATCTGTTATTATGGATGGGGAAGTTGGTAATGCTCTTGCGTTTTTGAAACCACCGGATCATTGGAGTTGGCGGATGAAAAAAACCCATGAAATTGCTGCAGCACTTGATCCCAGCGTGTACAACGTCAACGCATTGTATGTTGTTGGTAGTACTAAGGATGGAAGTGCTGGACCAGCTAGTGACATTGATTTAATCGTTCATTTCAAAGGTAATGAAGAACAAAAGGAGAAATTGACCGATTGGTTTGAAAAATGGGATAAACGATTAACGGAAGAAAACAAGGAACGAACTGGGATTGAAACCGATGAGATACTGGACGTTCATTTTGTTACAGATGAGGATATCAAAAATAATACACCATGGGCAACTCATATCACTTCAAAATATGAATCCGCACGGAAAATTCCTTTAAAACAACACTAGAAAAAGGATTTGTGGTTTTGCTACCATTATAGTATATGTTGGCGAATGATAATCTCTCCTTAGAAATGTGAGAAGAGGTCTTAATTTAAAGATAACACGTTTGATTAAAAAATATTAGTTTGCTATTTGCCAAACGATTTCTTTAGGTTTAAATACCACACGCTCATTTATTGAAATAATGTGATAACTAATGAAAACAAAGTTTGCTCTTGTTATAATATTGTCATTTCTTCTTATTTCTACAAGTATTGTTTTTGTACTGATGAATCAATCAAATGTATCAGATGAAAACACATCAAACGAAACTCCTGATGATCTACCTTCATTAACCGCAATGCAAACCGAAGCATATGTAAAAACCATCAATGATTTTTCGTTTAACTTTTTTGAACAATTATACCACAATCCATCAATGGAGGAGAATCTTTTTTACTCACCATACAGTGTTTTCACTGCCCTTGCAATGACCTATGAAGGAGCAAAGGAAACAACCGCAAGTGAAATGGCAGAAGTTCTTAATATACAACAAGATAATGAATCATTCCATTCCTATGTTCACTCCCTTTATACACAGTTAAATAAGGATGGCAAATACACTATAAGCACAGCTAATGCTCTCTGGATACGTGAAAATTATCAAATCTTAAACACCTATTTTGATACTGTTGAAACCTATTATCAAGCAACATCTCAACGTGTTGATTTTTCCAAACCCACAAAAGCTGCTGAAATCATTAATCAATGGGTGGAAAATAATACTAATAATCTGATCCAAGATTTGATATCACCCAGTGACATCAATCCAGAACTTTGTCGATTAATCCTAACCAATGCACTCTATTTTAATGGAACATGGCAAGTACAATTTGATGAAGCGAATACAACTGATCGGGAATTTGAACTTCCATCTGGAGAGAATACAACGGTATCTACCATGACATTAACTGGTACTGAAGATAGATTCAATTATACTGAAACTGAAGAATTGCAACTGCTTGAACTTCCCTATGCAGGAAATGAAATATCAATGATTATTGGTCTTCCAAAAGAAGGTGTACCGCTATCAACAGTTATCAACGATCTTAATGAAACAAAGTATAATGCTTGGTTTGATTCAATGGAAAAAGAAGAAGTAGATATTTATCTACCAAAATTTAAAATTGAAACACCAGTCCTCAATTTAAATCAACATCTTCAAAACTTAGGTATACAAAAAGCTTTTACTACCGGTGCTGATTTTTCAGGAATAACTGGAAATAAAGATCTTCATATCAGCGATGTTCTCCACAAAGCATATATTGATGTTAATGAGGAAGGAACAGAAGCAGCTGCAGCAACGGCAGTGATCATGAGATTAACCTCAAATGGAGGAACGAGTTCACGAATTACCTTTGATTGCAATCATCCATTTTT
>CAZYLG010000077.1:0-10475 GCA_964648565.1 uncultured Thermoplasmatales archaeon | reverse complement strand
GCTTTCTTTTTTGGTACGTATCATCTTTTCTTCAAATCTTCACAAAAGAAAAAAGAGAATATTTCACTAAGAAAAATTTTACATCCCGCATTATTTGCAACTGTATCTGGGATAATTATTGGTTTGTTTCATGTAAAAGATTTTTTCCCTGATTTTATTGTTTCCATTCTTTCATTATTAGGTGGCATGACTGTACCATTACTGATGCTAATTCTTGGTGGAAATATTTATATTAATTACAAAAAGCATGGGTTATCGAAATTTAAGGATACAATACTTTTTACGATTATTAAAAACATTTTCTTCCCACTTTGTTTTCTCCCTATTCTTTACGTTCTTCAATCCTTTGTATCCTCTGAGATACTGTTCATTTTATTTTTACAAAGTGCAGTTCCACCAATTACTGCAACTCCTGTAGTGGTCAAACGATTAGGAGGTAATGATGGTATCGCAGGACAATTTGTGGTCAGTAGTTTTTTGTTTTCATTAGTTTCATTACCTCTGATGATTCTGTTTTATGATTTGATCATTGGTCTGTGATGGAACAAATCTGTTTAAATGAAGAAAAAACACATGTTTTATCGAATATTTTATATCATTATCTATTTATGTTAGTACATTATATTGGTATCTGGTAGGTATTTTTTATGAAAAAAATCATGATCAGCCTTTTTTTTCTCCTTCTATTATTGAATGTTAATACGAATGCGATATTAACTGATGAGTCAATGTCTGCTTGTGAATCGTTTACTTTCTCATTTTCATCACCAGAAATAAAGATGGTGAATGATGAAATCCAAGTTTTTATCAAAGAAGCAAACTTATCCACTAATATTCCAGGTCATCCTAGCCTTCCGAAATACACTAAGACTATTACCTTACCACAAGGAAGTATGATTTCATCAGTTACAATCAAAGATCTTATTTTTTCCGATCATTCTCTAAATGCAACCATATCCCTATCCCCACTGCCCCAATGGTATGATACACAAATGGTAAAAGAACTGAATGAATCATTTTTTTCTTCCTATCAACTAATGGAATCTTGGAATAATACATGGTATCCAAAAAAATGGGTTTCATATAAGACTGGTAGTGGTCTTAACAATGAATCCTTAGTTACCTTTCTTACGCTAAGTGTGTATCCCGTTCAGTATGCAGCATACAATCAAACGATTCGTTCTTTGGAATCTATCACAATAATTGTTGATTATGAACTGGGACAAAAGCCTAGGTTCACACAGGTTCAAAATCCTATTGATCTCATTGTTATTGGCCCGAAGTCATTTTCTAATGCAGTTCAACCATTAATAATACATAAAAAACATATTGGCATTTCAGCAGACTACAAAACCACCCAATCAATCTATTCATCGTATAATGGGAGGGACCAAGCTGAAAAAATCAAGTATTATATTGAAGACATGGTTTCAAATAATGCAACAAAATATGTGTTGATCATGGGAAGTATTTACAAAGTTCCTATTCGAACCAGTAATACCTCTATTTTTGGAAGATGGCAGCATTCTGTTCTTTCAGATCTTTATTATGCTGATCTGTATCATGGGGATGGATCGTTTAGTAGCTGGGATACAAATAATGATGGTATCTATGGCGAAACTGGTGTTGATGATGTTGATTTGTTCCCTGATGTCTATGTAGGGAGACTTGCCTGTGAGTCTGTTGGAGAGGTTTCTGTTGTGGTCGACAAAATTATTGTGTATGAACAAGAAACCTTTGGTCAAGATTGGTATAATAATATGGTTTTTATCGGGGGAAATACGTTTCCCGGACTTATCTTTCAACGTAAAAATGAGGGAGAAGTACATAACAAGTTAATCATGAGCATCATGGATGATTTTAAACCGTCAGCAGTGATTTGGACATCAAAACATAATTTTAACTTGTTTACTATCAATCATGCCATCAATCAAGGAGCAGGATTTGTTGATTATTCCGGTCATGGCTTTGAACATGGCATGGGAACGTATCGACCACATGGCCGATTTTTACGAACCTATATTACTCCTTATGTTAATGGATTAAAGAATGGGTATAAACTACCAGTTATCTTTTTTGATGCTTGTTTAACAGCGAAACTTGATTTTGTTTTTCAGGATATTCTTGATTATAAACAATATCGATTATTTGATATTGCTTTTCGATTAGCTGGAGTGGATACATCTGTTAAACTGCCAAGTTATGCATGGTATTTCGTTAAATATGATCGTGGTGGAGCAATAGCTACTATTGGAGCAACTCGTACTGCATTTGGAGGAGAAGATTTTGGATGTGAAAAACTTTCCACTGAGTTTTTTTCCTCTTATGAACGTGGTCAGAAACTTGGTCCTATGTTCGCTCGTGCACAAACCACATACATCAATGAACTACCAGATGATGAGTTCACCGTAGAAGAATTCGTGTTACTCGGTGATCCAAGTTTGCAATTAGGAGGATATTCAGATGATACCGAACCTCCCACTGTGTCAATGGCCAACCCTGTTGAAGGAGCGATTCATTACAAAGGAATACCGTTGTTGCCACGAATTATTTCAGTGGATGAAACCAGAGTTATCGGTGGTTTTAAACGAAAACCAGTTCAGATAGCCGTTGAAGATAACCTTGATGAACCAGAGGATATCAACGTCTATCTTCATGTTGAACATAAGATTGATGAAAAATTAACGTATAATCGATGGAAGGGATATCATGAAACAAGTTGGACTGGTTTTGGATGGAACCAATTCACCATGAACATTACTGCAGTAGATCGGTCAGGTAATGAAGCATTCCTTTCAAAAGAGATCATATATCATGGTCTTTTTCGTTAGTATTATTTTTATAAAAAGATCAAAATGAATAGTTGCATCCTATCCTTTCTTATTCTTTAGCAAAGAATCTAATCAATTTCGTACTGTTTTTGTTAATCAAAATCTGAACCAAGATCATATCCACAATGTGGGCATTCATTGCCGCCTTCATGTAGACGATGACAATTTGGACAGACTGATCCATTCTCAAAGTTTTGTTCTTCTGCTTCAAGTGAACAACCACAACTTGAGCAAACAAAAACAGGTGTTGCAAAATCTTCGAGCTTTCTCATTTCTCCGCCGCAGTTAGGGCATGTCCATGTTGCTGCCATCATAATACGTAGTGTATCACACCTAGTATATAAAGTTAGTGCAATATTTATGCGTTCTACCTAACTTTTATTCATATCGAACAGCTTCGATCGGACTCATTTTCGCAGCTTTATACGCTGGATAAAAACTAGAGATCATGCCGACAACCACGGCCACTGTGATACCTAAGATTATTGAAAACGCAGTGAACACTGGTTGTAACATAGCACCCATTGATTGAGACGTAGCAAAACTAAATCCCTGAGCACCAATAACCCCAATAGCTACCCCGCTAATCCCACCGAGGAGGCTGATAAACATTCCTTCAAAAATAAAAATACTCATCACATCAGTATTTTTCGCACCAATTGCTTTCATCACACCAATCTCATGAGTTCGTTCCATCACTGAGGTAAGCATAGTGTTCATAATACCGATTGAAGCAACAAGTAATGCAATTGCAGCAATAGCTAATAGAACCGTTTGAATGATGGCAAGAACACTTTGAATACTATCTAAAATGGATGTCATAGTAACTACACTTGCAATGTCATCGGCCCCATGATTTTCATTGATGACTGTTTCAATTTCAGAGGCAATCTGATTTACATGTTCCACATCATAAACCTTCACAATAGCAGCACTTACATTTGTTTGCCCGGTGAGTTTCTCAAAATCATGTTCTGTTAAATGAATGCTGTCGTCTGTTTGAGTAGAAAAACCCATTCCTTCTTCTTTATAAACTCCTGAAACAAAGAATAATTTATTATTTATTTTAATACGGGAACCAACCGTTATCTCAGAATCAAAGTACTCAGTAGCAATATTATATCCAATAAGACATTTATTTTGATCTCCTTCTTTTAAAAAAGTACCTTCTCGAAGTCCTAAGGAATCAAGACCAAAGACAGATTCCATGTTTACTGGATCCATTCCAAGTAATGAAACTGATTTCATCTTATTATTGTATTCTAACATTCCTCCGCCAGAAAGTATGGGACTAATATCCTTAATTCCTTGAATTCGTTTGATATCGCCAATATCCCGATCCATTAAATACTCCATACTCGTAAAATCAAGTCCTCCACCCGTTGGTGCTGCACCTTCAGCATCCACACCTATCGTAACAAAGATGGTATCGGATAATGATGAAAGTTCTTGGGTCACAGCTACTTCCATACCTTCACCAATGCTCATAAGAGAAACAATTGCCATAATACCAATAGCAATGCCTAACAGCGTGAGAAACACTCTTGTTTTTCTTTCTTTGATATTTTTTAATGCAATAATGATATTATCAGAGATCATTTGTTTCACGTACCACTCCATCTGTAATTTGAAGGACTCGTTTTGCTCTCTTTGCAATTGATGGGTCATGAGTAACAATGATAATGGTTTCTCCCCGTCCATTGATTTTTTCAAGGATGTTCATAATGTTTTCTCCACCCTTTGTATCAACGTTTCCGGTTGGTTCATCTGCAAGAATAATAGATGGATCATTTGAAAGAGCCCTAGCAATTGCCACTCGTTGTTGTTCCCCTCCGCTCATCTCGGTTGGTTTATGATTCATTCGGTGATCGAGTTGAACCATTTTTAACAATGTTTCACTTCTTTTTTTTCTCGTTCTTCGGTCAATTCCTGCAAAACTCATGGCAAGTTCAACGTTTCCTGCTGCATCTAATGTTGGTAACAAGTTATATTTTTGAAAAATAAAACCAATTTTCTCTCTTCTTAATCGTGCAAGTTTTCTTTCTGAAAGACGGGATACATCTGTGTTTTCAATTCGAATGGTTCCATTAGTTGGTTTATCAAGACATCCTAATAAATTCATAAATGTAGATTTTCCACTGCCTGAAGGACCAATAATAGCAATATATTCACCCTTATCAATCGATACACTTACTTCTTGGAGTGCATCCACCCGAGTGTTCCCTTTACCATATGTTTTGGTTAATTGTTCCGTTGCAATTACCGGTGCGTTCATTTGATAATCCTCGTTTTCCACAGGATGAAAAAGATCACAATAACTAACAAAACCATCAGTCCAATAATAATAGTAGCAAATCCGGAGTCTATTGAATTTGTGTTCGTATTATTTGGACTAACCATAATGGTTTCAGCGATAACGGGTGATTCGAAATAATTATTGCCTTGTTTAAAAGAGACTTTAAATCCCATACTGTAATTCCCGGGATATAAATCCTTGCTGAATACATCAAATGATGCTGAAAAAACATCATCTGAATCCATAGATCCAATGAAATACTCTGAGGGAGAGGTGTAAAATTCAGTTACTGGAATAACAGTTACGCCAGTAATTGTATCAGATTTGGCATTATAGATTTCAAGAGTGATTCGATCGGATCCCTGTTCAACTATGGAATCTGGTAAATTGTATAATACTGGTGATACATCATGAGTCTCAATAACTTCTATTGGAATGGTAATTGTTTTCGTATGGGTATTCTCCCCATTTCGATAGGAAATGGTAAAGGAAACGTTTTGTTTACCAAGTATACTTGGATGCAGGGAACAGCTAAGATCTTGAGATGATTCTGAATCGAGAGCTCCAATGTATGTACTAGTGGGAGATACTGAAATGGATTGATTCATATTTGCAGTAATGGTAACATCTTCAACAGTTGCTTCTCTATTGTTGACTGCAGTAAGAGTTATAGATGTTGACCCACTTGATGAGATTTTTTTGGGGACATCTTTCGGTAGGAGAGTTGCTGAAAATGTACTAATGCGAACTGGAATGGGAAATTGCACATCCTGATAATCTACCACATCAACGTTAACGATAGGATTGTACAAACCTTCTGAAATGTTATTTTGTGCAGTGATTTCAAAAGATAAGGTGATGCTACTGCCGGGTGAAAGATCTCCAACATCCTCATAGTTTTCAGAAGCACGTATGGAATAGGATCCATCGCCGTCAGCGGTAATCCATACGTTGTTCAAAGTAGCTGCGATGGTATCTGTGGTTGACTCTACTATTAGACTGTTAATATAATCATTATCTGTTTTTGTTGCAGTTGTTTCCGTGTTTGTCAAAGTAATCGTTAATTCTGCACTATCTCCAGGTAATAGTGTTTCTGGTTCTAATCTATAATCAGTAATCATTACTGTTGGATCTGCATTTGTTAAACCAACAAAACAAAACACAAATAGTGTAAGTAATAAGATGAAAAATAATCCTTTTCCCGTATTTTGAAACATTTCTTTCTCTCCATGCCATCATCAATTTTTCAATTCGATAGTTGACGTTAGTATAAATAACTCCTGGTTTTTTTTCAAAAATGAGTAGATATTAGTTTTTATTGATTTTTTTCAAGGACCAAATCGATTTTCTCATGAACATTCGTTGTTTTCTTATGTTCACTTTTTGTTTTAACTGAGGTTGTCGATTCTTGTGGTAACGTGAAATAAAACGTTGATCCCTCATCTAGTCCAGGGCTTTCAACCCAAATTGATCCTCCATGTTTTTCAACGATTCGTTTACATATCGCCATCCCAAGACCACTGCTCTCAAAATCATGCCTGCTTTCATCAGCTTTATAGAATTCATCGAAGACATGATTCATTTGATCTGAGGTCATTCCCATTCCTTCATCTTCAATGGAAATAGTTATGAATTGTTCTGTTTTTCTCGCAGAGATAATGATTCTACCAAGTTCTTTGCTATATTTAACTGCATTATTCAAAAGATTATTGAATAGTTCCTCAATCCGAAGTTGATCAGCATATACGGTGATTTGAGATGGTATGTTTGTTTCGACTGTAATTTGTTTTTTTTCGAATAAATATTTATTCTGAGAAACAAGATTGTTAATAACATAATTAAGAGAAAAACTGCTTTTCGATAATGTTGTATTCGGGGAATTTAACCGGGCTAATTCCAATGTTTTTTGCACAAGATTTTTCATATAGCCAACATTTCGTTGAATTACATGTAAAATTTCTTTGTCTTTCTGATTTGTGGTGTGTTTTTCAACGATTGGAATTAAATTAAGCAATGGTCCTAACGGATTTTTAAGATCATGACCGAGTTGATTAATGAATTCATCTTTTTGTTTCAGTAATTGTTCAATTCGTTCAGTTCGTTGTTGCACTTTTTTTTCTAGATGAAGATTCATGGTTCGGATTTCTTTATGGGCATCTTGTAATTCGTTCCATGCTTTCTTTTTGTCTAATACTACTGCAGCCTGGTTAACAATAGCTTCAATAGCATTTTTATTAATGTGAGTTTCATCTGTGAGCACGATGACAACGTTACCAAATAGTTCATTTTCATGTCTTAAACCAATTGAATATACTCCACTGATATGTACCATTTTTTCTATTGCCTTTGATACACTCTTTGGAAGTCTATTAAAAAATAAACCATTCACCCCATTAGGAACTTGCACTAGAGATCCATTTGTCAGTAACTCTTTTACTTCTGAAGGAATTTTAGATATTGGTGTTCCAACCCTTTGATTACCAAGGAGTTTATTGACAACAGCTAATTTTTTGCCACTAATACCTAATATGGATTCAAGATACATAGTGTTTTCATCTTCAATTCGATTCACACCAACAATTCCCGAACCAATTAAGGATTTTATTTTATGAGCAAGATCCTCATATAAATTAACATCCAATGGTAAGGAAACATAATCATTTGCAAAATTAGCAAGTTTCTGCAGTTCATCATCAGATTTTTTCCATTCAGTGATATCCGTGATGAATCCTTCAAGATCAATGATTTGTCCTTCTTCTGAGAATACTCCGACTCCTTGTTCCCACACCCATTTTTCTTTCCCTAATGCCGTATTAATCCGATAGGTCATTTCAAATGATTCATGATTCTCTAATGCATTTGTAACTGTCTCATAAACATATGTTCTATCTTGTGGGACAATTAACTCAGCATATGAAATATCTCTATTTTTAACTAAATCATCAACGCTGAACCCCGTAAGGTTTTTACATCCAGAGCTCACATAGGTCATCGTCCATTTTTTATCTGGTAAACATTGATATGCCATACCTGGAAGATTGCTCATAAGAGTTGCAAGTTGACGTCGGTTTTTTTTCAGTTGCTCCTCAGCCTTTTTACGTTGAGATACATCTCGGACTATTGCTAACAGATGTTTACTTCCATTATACTCGATATCTGTTCCACGGATTTCTACATTAAATGATGTTTTATCCTTTTTGATGTCAACTGACTCAGTTTGGAATTCACCTGATGAAAGAACACGTTCTTTGAACTCATCAAAAAGATGTGCATAATCTGGATGAACAATGTCTTTTCCTGAAAGTGATAAGAATTCTTTTGGAGAATATCCATACATTTCAAAGGCTTTTTCATTTGCATCAATAAGGTTTCCATTCAAATCAAATATTAAAAAAGCATCTTTAGCAGCATTAAATATACGAAGATATCTTGATTGACTTTCATCCAATGCTTTTTTGGCATCCTTGAGTTTTTCTTCAATTGAAAAATACGCAGATATTCCATGTTGATTCTTTTGAGGTATGAAAAAGATCAATCCTAGAAAAATCATTCCCACGGCATTACCAAATATCCCTGTTACATCTTCACCAATGAGAAATGACATTCCTCCAATGGAAAGTGAGATCATAGAAAGGATGAATAAGATGTAGGATGGACTTCTGGTTTTTATAAATCCAAAAAGCGCTGCGAGATTGATTTCAATAGCTACAAACATTCGTAAATACGCTGAAATTTCCAAGGTGTTTATTGGAATAAACGGAATGAGAAAAGAAAGAATGGTGAATGTCAAAAAAACTTTTGAAATAAGATTGTAATTTGTTGGTTTTAAGATAAAATCATTTGCGGCGATAAATACTGCAATGATTATAGGTACACTTGCCCAATCGAAAAAACGCAAGCCCAAAGCACCAGTTTCTATATTAAAAGCTTCGAAAACCAAGTAAAAGTAACTTAATGATGTTGCAAAAAATGCAAGAACGAAAATGAGTTTTCTTTTATTTCTATCCTTATAATAAAGCCTAAAGAGGTATAAGCTTAAAAATATTGATAGAAATGGCAGAATAAGCCAAATGAAAGGATTCAGTGCATTAGCGATTACCTGGCCCTCCAAAATATGCATAGGTTTTCAAATGTGTAACATCATTGTTTTAAATTTAATTGGTTAAAAGAAATTTTTCTTATTAACCTTTCTAAAAAATTTGAAGGAAAAAATATTTTTCAAAGAACAAGCATTATACAATCACTACATTATTTATGACAACATCTTCTACTGGCCAATCATCCATGAAATTTTTTCGAGTGGTTTCTACTGAGGCAATTGATCTGAGAGTTTCAAAACCTGAGAGTATAATGCCGAAAGCAGCATAATTTTCATCCAGCCCGTGTTGATCTCCATCACAGATGAAGAATTGACTAGTTGCACTGTTAGGATCATTTGTTCTCGCCATTGAAATAGCTCCATCTACATGAGTGATATCCGGGTGAGTTTCTAAGGGAATGGTGCCTAATGGGCTTTTTTTATTGTCTCCATTAGTGTCATAACCACCCCCTTGAATGACAAAGTCATCGATGACTCGATGGAACACGAGATCATCAAAAAAATCAAGATGTGCTAAATCGATGAAGTTTTTGGTGGTTATAGGCATCTGGTCCTTGTATAATTCTAAGGTCATTGATCCAAGGGATGTATCCATTATTGCGAGGGGATTGATTGAAATCCGATCAGATGAAGTGAGCGGATGAAATAAGATTTTTATCCATGGTATAACTATATTTAATGATCGTACTGATTTTTGCCCCATAAATATTTGTGTGTTTTTTGAAGATCCCCAATAATTTTGATTAATCGTATCTTTGGATGTATGAAATTGTAGATTGTTTTCAGCGTTTTGAATTAAATTTTGAGTAATTATGTTTTGTTCAGAATAATAAAGGATGATATTGGTTTTTTGATTTTTGATGATTTGATTTCCATAAATAAGATTTAATGAAGAGGAACAAATGTCTAATCCGATATTATTTTGGGTTATCAGATTTTCTTTGATAAGATTATTTTTTGATTCTTTAGTTATAAGAATTCCGATGTTATGTTTTGTAATAATGTTGTTATTGATTTGTGTTTTTTCAGTTTGATTCAGTGTGATACCTGCTGAATCAGAGATAGATTGATCGTTAACGGTAATGCTGAAATTTGAGAGGATCACATTTGATGTTTGTTGTATTTCAACGGTTCCTCTAATTACTGTTTCATTTTTGTTTTCTCCAGTTATCTTAACATTTTTGTTAATGATGATTGATTCTTTGTATTCTCCAGAGTACACAAAAATAGGCTGATTATTCGCTGCTAC
>CAZYLG010000076.1:0-10552 GCA_964648565.1 uncultured Thermoplasmatales archaeon | reverse complement strand
CAAAAATTAGGCACAACAAACATAAAAACAACTTTCAATGAGTGCAATAGAAAAAAATAAAAGAAAAAATGAAGAACTAAGATATTTATTGTTCTTCATATAATCGAGCAATGTCTTTAGCGACTTCTAAGGTTGTACTACTGCCACCAAGATCATAGGTGTTTACTTTTCCTTGTTTAATGTTTTCAGCAATAGCATGCTGTAATTTAGATGCTTTATCGGTTTCTCCAAGCCAATCAAGCATTAACTTTGTGGAAAGCATCATCGCTGTTGGATTCACTTTATATTGTCCAGCATACTTTGGCGCACTACCATGGGTTGGTTCAAACAATCCATAATCATCTCCAATGTTTCCACTAGCAGCAAATCCAAGACCGCCGATTAATTGAGCACTAAGATCAGAAATAATATCCCCAAACATATTACTAGCGACCAATACATCATAATCTTGTGGGTTTTTCACAAGCCACATGGTCATCGCATCAACATTTGTTTCCCAAAGATCAATTCCTGGATAATTCTTAGATAGTTTCCGAGCTTCCTCAACCATCATCCCACTTGTTTCTCTGATAACATTTGGTTTTTCAACAACGGTAACGCTTTTTCGATTGTGTTTTTTCGCATATTCAAAGGCTTGTGTGAGAATATTTTTACATGCTTTCCGTGTGAAAATCCTTGTAGAGATTGCTAAATCGTTTTCTGGGATATCCATGAATCGTTTGAACTTTGGATGAGTGTTAAACGCATTTCTCATTTCTTTATTTACTGGGAAAAATTCAACTCCTGCGTATAATCCTTCCGTATTCTCTCGGAAAACAACTAAATCAATGTCATCTCGATAATTCAATGGATTTCCTTCAAATGCCTTACAAGGTCGAAGATTGGTATGTAAATTCAACAATTGCCGAAGACGAACAATTGGACTTGAATACACAAATCCTTTATCTTTCAAACTTGGATCAAGTTCTTTTTGTGCTTCCTCATTTGGTTTAGATGTAATCGCTCCGAATAAACAACAATCCGTTTCTTTGAGTAGATCAATGGTTCGTTCTGGAAGTGGATCTCCTTCTTTTTTCCAGAATTCCCATCCAACATCTCCAGGGATATATTCAGCGTCAATATTAACAGTGTCAAGAATGATTTTTGCTGCCTCCATGACGTCGTTTCCAACGCCATCTCCCGGTAGCCATGCTATGTGGTATTTTGCCATGAGCCAATGTAATTCATCAAGTATTATTAAATATTTTTCAGCTAGTAAAAAAATCCAAATTCAGAGTACTTTTCAAAGTTAACAGTTCACTTTTTTAACTCAGCAAGGGTGGTCACTCGTTCAGCATACGCATTATGTTTATGAATTGATTCCTCACTTTCACTGCGAACAACAACCAGTGTATCATCAGGTAGATGACCATATTTTTTAAGAATATTACATAAGATGTCTCGTACCACATCTTCAACAAACTTGGGATTTTTATGTGCATCATAAACGATTTGTCCTTCTTCCCCTCGTTTTAAAATACTATATGTTGGTGAACTAAATGCTTCTTCAGATAAATCAATCAAATCATTTGCATCAATGGTGATATCATTTCGAGGGACTTCAATCATCACGGTGGTGATATTTCGTTGATTATGCGTTGGTGGAACATCATCTTTTTTGTATTTTCCAATTTTTCGAATGATTTCCATTGCACAAGGACAAGCGGTCATCCCAATTACTTTCACACCGATAAGTTTCTTTGTTTCACCATTCTTTTTCGCTCGCGCTTCAGCTACAAGTTTGTACGGTTCAAACCCTTTGTATCCTGATGGATAGGTTCGTTCTAAAAAATAATCAGCTTCAGCTTTTATCTCAGAAGTAGATGCATATTCATGTTTTTCAAGTAATCGTTCAGCAGTATTTGCACAAAACGTTTCTAAGTCTTGCACTGGTGTTTTCATATGTTTATCAGTTATCTCAGAAACAAGTTCGAGATTTCGCGACATATGACTTCCTTTTTGAAACGCGGGAAGATCAACGAACAGATCCATTTTTGCTACTAATGAAATAATATTGTCAGATTGTGGTCGTTTCACGTGAACTAGTTTTTTTACACCAGTCACACCAACACGAGTAAGTTTGAATTTTGAGTGTGATGGTCCGGCTTGCACATCAGGTAAATCAATACTGTTAATGAGATGATCACCAGTATGGCCATTAATTTTCAATATTATAATCTTAGCTTTTAACTCATCTTTGCGAAAACTAAAAGAAACCCTTCTCTATATCAGGTTGCAAAAAATGGTTTTGCCGCTGTGGCTTAGAGGTATAGCGATTCCTTGGTAAGGAATAGGTCGTGGGTTCAATTCCCACCAGCGGCTTAGCAAAATTTTACCTAATTTCTATTGTATTGTCTGAATAGGATGAGAATTTATTTACTCTGTTTTTCTTCTTTTCTTATCGTTATTGCGATGATTAGTAAAATCAGTCCGATGAATGCGACAATCAGGGGGAAATGATCGTTTTGGTTAAGAAGCATGGATGTTCCTGTTGCAATGATTAACATAAATCCAAAAACGGCTAATGGAAGTGCAAGTTTGTATTTGAATGGTTTTGATGATGTCATGGTTTTCCCTTGTATTTTGAAGTTTATGAATCTCTTTTAATTTATAAGGTTATAGATTTATCTCAATGATAATTCCATATTTTTTTCTTTATATTAATTGCAAAACATTTATATTATAGTTATTATTAATTTAGTTCATTATTTGTATTGAGGTAATAAAGAGATGTTGTTAACTCGAAAAAATAAAATGGTGTTATACAAATCAACTACTCTTTTTGTTATTTTTTCTCTTCTCTTTATTCTGCAATATCCGGTAATTGGATCTGACGATGATGAATTAGATCAATATCAAAAATTATGGAATGGTGGAATTGGAGTGGGTAGTCCTGATATGCTTGCTCAATCATTTACTCCTACAGATAATCTTCTCACTCGCGTTGAATTAAATATGTATAAGGCACAGGAAACTACATATAATATCACAGTTGCAATTCGAGATAATCTTACGGGGTTAAATTTAGTTTCTACATCCCTTTCTTCAGATATGATACCCTCGAGTGGTGAATGGATTGAATTTGATTTTGTCGATCTTCAAGTAGCAATAAATGAAACGTATTACATTGTATTGATTCCTGACGGATCAAGTATGTCGTATGTTTGGAGGGGATTTGATAGTACGAATTTTGATAATTATGCTAATGGACAAGCTTGGTTATTTACTGGTGGCGAATGGAGTGATGAAGATTTTTTAATTCAAGATTGGACGTTTAAAACATATAAATCACATTTTTCAGATCCGCCAGAAATTCCCATGACTCCTGTTGGTGCTACAGAAGGATATTCATGGACTGAATTAGAATACCAGACGAATTCATCCGATCCTAATGGTGATGATATTTCATATGGTTGGGATTGGAATGGTGATGATGTCGTTGATGAATGGACGGACTATGTTCCGTCGGGTACACTGATAACCACATCTCATTTATTTCCAAGATCCGGCTTGTGTTCAGTGAAAGTAAAAGCAAAGGATGTATATGATGTAGAAAGTAATTTTTCATCACCACTTTTCATTAATATTACAAATGATCCTCCCTTGTCCCCTCAGATTCCTGAGGGAAAAAGCGTGGTAAAAACTTTAGAGAATGCATGGTATGTAACATGGACGACTGATGTAGAAAATCATTTTATAAAATATGGTTGGGATTGGAATGGTGATGATGTTGTTGATGAATGGACTGCTTTTTATCCATCAGGTACTAGTGTGAATACTTCACATCAATGGGAGCAATCAGGTACCTATAATGTGAAAGTTAAAGCCATGGATGAATATGGAGCAAAAAGTAATTTTTCGAATGCCACTCGAGTCGTCGTTGTAAATATTGAAAATGATCCGCCCGATAAACCAACTCGACCAATAGGTGAAGCGAAAGGCTGGAAAGGCTTGTCATATTCTTATGGTTCTTCTAGTATTGATCCTAATGGTGATCGTATTTGGTATCAATGGGATTGGGATGATGGTAGCACATCTGATTGGATTGGTCCTTTTGAATCCGGACAATCTTGTAATATTTCTCATACTTGGGATACTCGGGGAGAATTTCAAGTAAAGGTGAAAGCTCGTGATGAATCGGGTGCTGAAAGTGTTTGGTCTGATCCATTACCGGTGAGTATGCCTCTTGGTTTTCCAATTGTGTTCTTTGAGATCTTTTCATATATTCAACAGATTCTATCTGAGTGGAAACGATAGATTGTTGATGAATTAAACAAGTTTTGATTATCGAACAACATTGTAAAATAAATTTTTTATAATATTAAAAATATTTAAATATGGTTTTGTTTTTATGTATTCTCAATCTATACTAAAAATCACTGCAGGGATGATAATACTCTTAACACTCACCCTTTTTGGATCATTAATGATCACACTCATTGCCTCAGTATTTATTTCTCATTCTGCCTTTGCACAGAAGAAATAAGACTTTTTTTTACTTAGTTCAATGATAAAAATATTTTTTAAATTGATGTTTTGAAACCTTTTTTAAAAATTGAATCAGTAAAAACATAATTAAAATTGTAAACAACACTCGACCAAATAAAATACCGAATAGAGATCCGCCTAATGTCATCATCAATAAGGTATCCTCAATCAAACTATGTGAAAGCCCCATTAAACTTACCGATAGAAATGAATCCTTTGCAGAAAGAATGCCTGATCGAGCTTGGTTAATAATCAACCCACCACCATACGAAATACCTAATGTCAAGCCTATTATAGTTAATGGAGCAGCTTTTTTACTCATCCCAAGTAATTCCAATCCTGGTTCTAAAAACGTATTAATCTTATCTAAAATCCCAAATCGTTTTAAAAAATTCATTAGCAATAATAACAAAAAGATAACACAAAAGATGAGCACATAATTTTGCAGTTGACCAATAATCCAAGTAACAATCGATGCATCCGTTGCTTCAGGTTGCCACGCAGTCACCGCAGGATTAGATAAAATCTGAGTCAGACTAAAGAATATATGTAATATCCATCCGAAAAGAATAGCACTACCAATACGAAGGAGTAACGTAAACCATACCTTAACACCTGCTTTTTTTGCAATGGTTACTTCTACAAAAAGACTATGAGCAACTAGAATCATCGAAGTTAAGACGGTTACATCAGCAGTGGTTAACACAAGGTTTTTTGAAACAGTTATAAAAACAATTAATCCACCATAAATATTAGTAATCATTGCTGAAGCCCAAACTAATCCCATTTCACCGGGAAGACCAACAATGTTCATCACTGGCGCAATTATCTCTCCTAAAAGAGTCACCCCGCCAAGAAGATCTAATATTTTAACAAAAATACTTACTGGAATCATAATAGTAAACAAGGGTAGGGCAGTCTGTATTGTTTCTTTTCCTAATTGTTTGAAGAAAGAAGCGATTGCTAACCCTTGTTTTTCTATCATATGACCAATCTCTGTTTACTCTATCTTTCTATCCTTCTGTTTCTTTTCAACGTTATTTTGTTGTTGAAATGGTTCATGACGTGAGATAAACCATACTCCAATGATTACTAGAATCATCCCAGTTATTTGAAACAAGGTTACCATTTCACCAAGAACCATAAATCCTAGTATTGCAGCAAAGAATGGAGCTGTTAATTCTAATCCTGATACTTGTGCAGCTTTTAACCGTTTCAATCCTTCATAATAAAGAACAGTCCCAATCCCAACGATAACACCAACAATGAGTGCATAAAACGAAAACACACCATCAGAAAAAAAGATCATAAGGAACCCAAACACAATCCCGGCCATGCCAAATCGATAAAGAGTGATGATACCTGCGTGTAGACCGGTTAAATATTTTCTCATAGCAACCGCAGTTGATGCCCAAGCAACCGTTGCACAAAGAACGAAAAGATCACCAATACTTCCAAAACGAAGATGTAACGCATTCTCAAGTGTTTGTGTAGTAACAAAAACTGCAGCTATCATTAAAAAAACGATACCAATGTAATCATTTTTATTCAGTTTATCATGTGTTAACACAATTAAACCAAAAAATAATACAAATAAGGGTTGCATATGACCAAGAAGCACCGCATTTACCACAGGAATCATGGTCAACGAATACAAATATAATCCATCAGCAATAACTGTTCCAACTAAAGCAATGTACACTAAAACTTTGAAATCTGATTTATTCACGGTTAACTTAGGCGGTCGGCGAATTAAAACATATAATAATGCCACAAATGAAACCCCAATCGCTCGAATTGTTGAGGTTACAAGCACCCCGCTTTGTTGTTGAAATGCAAGTTTTGCAACCACCGGTTCAATAGCCCACATCACCGCAGCAGCAAGAACAATACTTACGCCAACAACTTTCTGATCCATTCCTTATCCTCAATAAACCAATAATTTCATTTACTTATTATTCTGGATTCATCACGGTAGTATTCTCAAAATAATCAAAATCAAACTCGGTGAGATCACCTGCCTTTTTGCCTGGAACTGGCATTAATCGAGCAGATAATGGCTTGTTCAATTTAA
Organism: uncultured Thermoplasmatales archaeon; assembly: GCA_964648565.1. Taxonomy (GTDB): domain Archaea; phylum Thermoplasmatota; class E2; order DHVEG-1; family DHVEG-1; genus EX4572-165. Next base: position 3,951 of record CAZYLG010000076.1, on the reverse strand, counting down.
CAGATAACGATGCAACATCTAATAATATTTCATACAAAGTTTCTATCGGAATATCTCCAGGGAGTGGGATGGTGTCTAAACCAGTACCGCAAACAGATGAATACGATAACAATTTGGTCAATGAAATCTTTCCTTGTTGATTTCTTTTAGCAAGACCACTATCCTCCATGACCGGAAGCATTAGTCCAGTGTATCCACATTGCTTAATCTGAATTTGTTGTAATACTGAAGTTATCAATCGAGCAGCAGTAAGCGATCCAGGACTGCCGAACGTAGATACAAAAGGTAATTGTTCCATTCCATAAATAAGACTTTCAACAGGATCTACTGAAGGACTAATGGACCCATCAATTCCATGATATCTAAGTAAGGTATCCTTGCTTGCTTCAACTGCAATTTGTTCAATTTGTTGATATTCAGTTGTTAATTTATCATTTAATCGATCTGCAGCCTCCTTAATTGAATTGGTCTTTGAAAATGCAGAAGCGACAAGATCACTATTTTCACACCCAATACCAAACGAGGGATTACCTTGATGAAATGATGCGGGATAAAACGGAGTATTTGGATTAATGTTACATAATCCAGCAAAACGTAAATTAGCAAATCCCTGTTCTTCAATCATTGCAATTTTTTTCATGATTTTTGCTGTTTCATACGTAAGCATTTCTTGAATGCAATTATTTTCACAGAGATTAACGGTAGTAAACGCTTGTGGATACTTTTGTAAAATAAACGGTGCCAAATCAAGATTTTTGATTGTTGAGGTCGGCCCGATATTAAAATAATCAAATTTTTCGGGACATAGTGATTGTAAGAAATCACAAACAGATGCTAATTCTTTTTTATTCGATGCATATGATTCCCATGGTTGTGTGCTCAACCGAACGGTTTGAACCGTGTATCCATGTTGTTCAAAAACATGTTTGATATTACTTATTTCATCAGCCATTTGTAAAAGTACGGACTTATCAGTTGATTGCACTGGATTTTTAAGACAACACCCTGCAGTAATAGTTCGAATTTTCATAATAACCACCTCATCATTTTTTTTTGGGCAACCTAAGTTATTACTTTGATAATACCGGTTCTTTATCATATTTTTGGACTAAAGACTTAATAGTTCCAGATGTCGCAATGGTTTTTACAATGACTGGCTTTCCATCAAGTTCAGTAATCGATTGTAATAACTTAATCGTATTTTGTTTTTCAGTATGTTTACAGCGAACAATTCCTTTCTTCCCATTAAATCGAGTTAAAAAAATCTTTTTTTCCTTCAATGAACATTCGAATAAATTGTATGCATATAATCGTAACGCAGATATCATAGTATTTCGACTGATTGAAAACGATGAATCTTCTATAGAAATCGTAAAAAGAATATATCGTGGTCGAAAATCCCGGGTCATCTTATTCACAACAGAAGCAAGGTATTAAAAAAAGAAAAAGAGTTCGTCTGAATTATGTTTATTCAGACTCAATCCTTGGTGCCAATAAATAGGTCACATGCCCTTTTTGATTTGCAATAGAAAATTCGACACGTGTTGGATTATCATTACCAAGATGAATAGTTAACGGCTCACTGCTTTTCACTGGTTTAATCATATTACTCAAATAATCAATACTAAACAAGCTTTTGCAGTCCCCATTTGAAGTTAATCCTTCCAACATATCCTTTGATAATGAAAGATTAACCGTATCGGTATCTCCTTCTGCAAATAATTCAAAGTTATCCTTATTCATGCTGAGTGTAAGATGATCAGAAATAGCTTCAGATGCCCGAACACCCTGAATCAGCTCAGAAGCTTTTACCACTACTTTTCCTGGAAGTTCTAACGTTGGCATCTTAGGATCTGGCATTCCTGCGGTATCAATTAATGCCATTTTGCGAACAAGATTGCCGATTTGGATAACAAGGCGATTGGCTTTATCATCATAAGTTAACGAAATACTATCGCCACTACTTGCAAGCCGCATGATTCCTGCAAACTTATCCATATCAACGCCTAATTCCATTTCATCTGCTTTAAACTCATCAAACGCATCCTTTTCAATTGTTAAATCAACCATTGCAACATGAGCTGGGTCCACAGCTCTAAGATTAATTCCTTTTTCAGACACATTGAACTTTACTTCATTGACAAGCGGCGATGTAACATCTATTAAATCTTTTAGTATCTCTGCTTTGGCCTTTGCATTGAACATCTTTCCAGCCTCCCCAAACAAATCAGACTGAGTACTAAACCAAAATGCACTCTGAGTTTATAACCTCTACGGTAATTTTCAAAAAAATTCACAATCTCAACCTCATCAGTATCATCATAGGGAATAATATTGTTTAATCTTCTCGCCATTTATGCCCACATTTCGTACACGTATAAAAACGACTTTCAGGTTCATCACTTCCACGCATCTGCCGTAAAATCCAATAGGCTTCATCATTGCCACATTTTGGACATTTGATTTTCGTTTTAGGAAGAACGTTGGTATCATCCTTATTTTCAATAACCGTTACTTCTTTTTTCCGTTGCTTGGTAACCACAACGTTTGAACCTTTTTTCTTTTGCGTATGCCCACATTTATTACAAACAAGTTTGTCTTCTTTTGGATACATTAACGATTTACATTTTGGACAAAACATCTTTTTTTCACCAACCATTTCGGACAAAATAATTATATACTCTGTTATCATTACCTACAATTGGAGTAGGTAAGAATGGATAATTCATTAAAGGATATTGAGAGATTTTTGAGCATAAAAAGAGCGAATGGCAAAAGTGAACAAACGGTAAAGACATACAAGAAGCAATTAAAGTTATTCTTAAAAACCTTTGGAAAACGATTGGAGGATATATCCTTAGATGAATTTTTAGATTATTTAGAGGAATATGAAAAACAGAGAACAAAAAACAATAAGATAGCTACATTGAAGGAATACTATAAGATAATGAATAGGAAAAAGAAGATTGAGGAATTTGAAGTATTGAAACCTCAGCGGGTAAAGATTAATCATACAAAATATAAAAAAAGGGTTGTTTCAGAATCTGAATATACAACATTATTAAATTATGCAAATAATCCTAGGGATAAAGCAATATTAGAGTTACTTTATGCAACTGGATTTAGACGTGGGGAAATATTATCAATTAATTACGGGGATATCAGACTGGATCAAGATAAAATTTATATCAGTTGCAATGAAAGTAAGACTGAAACAAGAGAAATTCCAGTTTATATTGAGTTACCAAATGTTCAAAATTGGATGAAATTGTATCATCCAATGAAGAATAATGAATCACCTCTTTTTACTACAAAATACAAAGGTAAAATTAACAGAATGAAAAAATCAGCATTTAATGAGATGTTAAACCAGTTATGTAAGCAGGCTGATATAAAACACATTAAACCTCATGATTTTAAACACACGAAAGCAACAAGATTAGCAAAAGAGGGATATCCGGAGTATGTAATTAATTTAATACTTGGATGGAGTGAAAATAGTAAACAGATTAACAATTACAATCATAATAAAATGAAGGATTATGAGGAGATTATAAAAGGAAAATCAAAACCAGTTAAGACATACGATCAATATAAAAAACAGGTTGAAGAAGATAACGAAAAAATGAAAAATAAGATAGATGAATTAGAAAAGAAATTAGAAAAGAAAAATGAAGATACAAATGCTTTAAAGAATCAGATTATGGATTTGAACATTAACTTTGAAAACATATTAAGAAAAATAGGAATCAAAGAGAAAGATCGAGATAGAGGATTAGGTGAATTTGAATTAACCGTAGGAAGTGATTAAAATGAAATGTGAAGTATGTAAAGAAGATATTAAAGGTAAGCCCATAACAGGAACTTTTTATGAATCAACGGATAATATCAACTCAACAAGAAAAATATATGTTTGCAGTAAAGAATGTTTTACAATCTTTGAATTAACAT
>CAZYLG010000075.1:0-10675 GCA_964648565.1 uncultured Thermoplasmatales archaeon | reverse complement strand
TTGATTGGGTCTGCAAAGAGGGGGCACTTCTTCGATGGATATGATTACTTTAAAGATAATGAAAGATGCTATAGAACATAAAATTGGTTTAAGAAAGCAAAGAGCAAAACAGATTGCGACATTTATCATGGATATGTTTGGTTATGAGGCAAGGATTATCGACAATGTTCTTACCAGTGATGAACGACAAATTTTTTATATGTTAGAAAGAGAAGGAATTTTAAGCACTTGTAGAGAACAAACCCGGCTTTATGATGGAAGAGCCTGGATGACACATTACTGGCAATTAAACACCCATGACATCATTCATTATTCAACAAGAATTGCACCGAAGAAAATCAAAAAGACGTTACAAGAAAAGGTTTCATCTCAAACAAATATTTATAACACGCTTTCTGAAGAAAAATGGCTTACCAGAAAGATACTTAATCATGATCCTTTTTCGACAATTTAATAAACACAAAAGAAACAATATCACAAATTGATCTATCACTTTTCTTTGATGAGGACATCATCAAAATCATCAAATAAATCAACTAACACATTTTTATCTACATTTTTAAGATACACATCAAAAAATGCTTTTTCAAACAATCGAGTAACACCAATCACATACATAGAATCCGCAGTTCCAAATCCAAGACTTGACGAAGGAACAAAAGGCATCAAATGACTGAGTAAAACACCAACATCAGTGTAACTGTAATGTGCTGAACCAAGGATTCCTACTTGATACGCATCATTACTAAACTGATCCCAGACATAATCATAACTACTGTGATTAAAACGTTGCTCCGCACACATCAATAAAAAAGGCGTGGAAATAGACCCATTTAAAAAATTATTATAAACAACACCATCCAATGTAAATCCTGCTTGAATCCGTTCATCCTCATAACAACAACTCATGGTGGCAGCTCCACCAAAAGAATGACCAAACATACCAACCCGTGAGCAATCAAAAACACCGGAAAGCATTGGATCAGTCTGATTTAATTCTTCAATGGCATCTAAAACAAATAATGCATCATCAATAACGGATCGTTGAGACCGCATTAAAAATTCACTTGACTCAGAAAAATTACCGGGCAGATCAGCAATATACACTGCGCGGCCATCCGGAAAAACAGTAACACCTGATACAAATGGATGATTCATAGAAACAACAACGTATCCATGACTAACCAGTTCATCAATAAAAGAAGTATAAATCACATCCACGCCATCATATCCCGGAGAAAATAACAACACTGGAAAAGAAGTCGATTGAACAGGTAAGGCATCTTCATAAATATAAGGATTAACAAATGTGTATGCATCATTTGGAATGGTCACTAAAGGAACAGGCCCTTGATTTCTTAACCAAGAAAACGTTATCTCATCCATGTAATCAGATCGTTTATCAAAATCAGAACATTCTGTAGGATACCATACTTTCATCATCAATTCCCTATAATCCGTTTCATCTTCAGTGAACCACTCATCTCTAGTTTCATCAATGAGATGATATGATTTAACACCAATATGATACGGACCAGTTGGCTCTGGTAAAAAAGAACCATCATACGATCCAGAACCAGTAATCATACCGATTTTTGGAATGAATATCGAAAAAGAAAAAGATGGCATATGAGCATTAATTGAGCCAACTATGATTGATGTTTTAGAAGAGTCATCTGAACTAATTGAACCAATAATGAACTGATTGAGAATTTGTGCATTAACTGAGAAAGAAAGTGATGAATCGTTCTCTGTGATAAAACCCTTTATTTTTCCAATATGATCAGATCTACCAAATGCTATGCTTCCATTCAGGATTCCATCCATATTCTGAGTAGTTGATTTCCAAAATCCTGAAAAACAACCATCTGTGGAATCTGAAATAGTTATTTGTCTGTCATATCCCTTGATATTTTCAAAATCAATCTGATATGAACTTGCATTAACCAAACTGCTCACTGGTGTCTGTAAACAAAAAACAATGATACTTACAAAAATAATACGCATCATTGAGTGATTAACTGACATTAAAGAGACTTCTGATTTCTTCATCAAAGAATATATCACATCTTCTTTATTTAAATATGTTGAAGAAAAAAAGAAAAAAAATAATTGAGATTAATGGATGAGAATTCCAAGACCAATACCTGCAAACCACTGCTTATTTCTTCCAGCGATTCCAAAAAACATCTGCGCTGATCCTGATTGATCACCGGATTTTTCATAGATTCCATTCGTTCCTGCTGAAAAACAAAAACCATCATTAAACTGCCATTGTAATCTACCAAAAAATAAACATGAGGGTAACGGATCATTCTGAGAAGAAATTGAATCCATTACCATTCCAGATTGTCCCATACCAACTATGAATCCTAATGCATTTGAAAAATCACCTGATGATTCCCAATTTGAGATATGAACCCAATGTTGATCAGTCCAGGTTTGCCCTGATTCATCAAAAGCCTGAGCTCGAATCATCACATTCACACCAGCTGAACCCAATTCAGGGTCCAAAGACAATTGATCTTCAATTTCTTCAACATCACAATACCATTCAAAAGGAGGTTCTCTATCCACATAGGGTAAACCTTCTCGTTCTCCAAATGGTTCAATATCAAACTCTACCCGTTCGATACCTACATTATCTGATGGATTAGCTTTTACCCAAAACGGTGTTTCAACTTCCTCTTCATTAGATGGAGAAGTAATTTCAACATATGGTCGATCAGCATCAATTTTTATTATTCGTCTATTATCAGAAGAAGAGTGGCTTTCGATATTACCTGCATTATCTGAAGCCCAGAACACAACCCTCCATTCTCCCATCCAGTTAGAAGATTGTGACGTACTTAACTTTAGGCCGCTATCCGGATTATACGTTTGCTGTTCTCCATTATTTAAGGTGTAATAAATCGATTTCACACCACTCCCGGTATCCTTAGGATAATCCTCAGCATGCAACCAAAGAATGACACTTTCACTAATATACCAATCATGTAATCCTTGAATACCTTCAATATCTTCAACCGTTGTTTCCGGTGGTTCATCATCCTCTCCAACATAAGAAACACTCCAGTAATCTAAAAATGGTGAGGAAGAAGGATTATTTCGATGAAACGTTGCTTTTAAGCGAATCGATGATGATTTAATGTTTTGAATATTTGCTCCAGATGACACATCAGCCATAATCACATCTGTTGGATCATATCCGTTAACAATATCAAACGTGATATCTCCTTGTTTTTCTGCTTCAAACATATGCCAGGATTCTAAATTAGATGGAGTAATCGGTTCTGACATGATCTGACTTGTTACTACCAGACTGTGCTCCTCACTAATATGATACGTTACCTCTGATCCACTTGGTGTGTTAAATGACCAAATATTTGAATACACATCTGGAAGATCTAATGCATTATATGGATCAGGATACTCAACACGAGTATCTTCCCAGGCTACAAAAATGTGATCTCCACTTGAATCAATGTTTGCCCAATCAGCTGGATCTGATTCAGAATCACTTAATTGAAGAACATACGGATTAACATCACCTTCTGAGGAAACAAGTTTTCCCCAAATATCACCACCCCCATCATATACAACAAAAAAAGAGGAACTAAGATGCGGGACCACATTTGTTCGTTCAAATGCACCGTTTGCTATTTTAAACGTGTCAACAACAGTATTTCCATTTTCATCCAGTAGTTTTCCCCAGATATGACCATACCATTCATTATCACTGATATCATCTTCTTGCCAAGTAATCATAAACCGTTCGGTAAGACTGCAAAAAGCAACACAAGGAAAATTATAATCGACTTCAGATGATGCTGGTTGAGAAATACGGATCGCATCACCTAACGGGTCTCCATTCATGGTAAAAACCTGTCCCCAAATCTCAAAAGGACCTAATTCAGGATCAATTCCTTCCTCCCAAATGATCAGATAATGATTGTTAACAGAATCATAAGTAATCCATGGTTCACATTGAGAATTCGGTCCATTTGCTATTATTTTTTCAGAACCAATTTGGCCTCCATTGAAATCAAAGAATTTTCCATAAATATTATAGTTACTGGTTCCTTCACGTCCATCTTCCCAAACCACAAAAAAACGATTATGTTCATCATCATAGGTAACAACTGGATCGGCTTGATTTCCTGATTCGACACAAATATCGATATAATCTACATCAGAGATACTTGTTGCATCAGTAGGCACTAATGCTCCTTTAATATCTCTACTGATTTCATCAGATGGAGTATTATAGTATTCATAGGCTACAAAAAAAGTGTTTGTTGAATCACTTTCACCATATGCAGCAGCAGGATTCTCACATCGAAAAGCAGTTGTTGGATTATCATTCCATTCCGTGATGTCAAATCTATTACCAATCAGTTCACCTTCTTCAGTATAAAAGCAACCACGAATTTGTTGCTTATAAATCATACCTAATGGTAGATAACGAGGGATTCCTTCTTCCCAACTCACAAAAAACTTTTCATCCCCCCAACTCACATCAGGATCCCAAGCGCCTTCATTTTCCATATGATACGAGATTTTATGATCATGAGCATAATATTTTTGCCAACTATTTTCATCAAAAACAGACCAATATTCACTTTCATCAGTAGCACTTGGATTACCGTAAAACACGCTTATGTTACGTTGTCCTTCAGGAAGAGATGCAATGCGAAGCCATACAATAGCATATGGATCATTTGGCTGAGGATTTTTTTCTTCAATCCAATAAGGAAGCCAATAATCATCATTATTAAATTTAAATCGTAAATCACCATAATCCGATCGCATATCACTATCATAATCCACAATCAATTTTACAACCGCATCATCCATAGCAACTTCACTAGATATTGAGAAAATTTTCATTCGATTCCATGCTGCATCAGTCCACTGTGGAAAGGTTGCATACATCACCGCTTTTCCATCTTCTATTAGATAATGTTCAGAATGACTATCATCTATTTTTTGTGCATTATCAAAAGTATCTTCCCAGGTGTAATAATTATCATCAACTGAAACAGTATCAGATGAATTATGATTCGTATCATTCAATTGATCCATAGAAATTGAAACGGTTTGTACCGTTGAAACTAGCAATAATACAATTATTGCACATGAAACCAATTGCAAAACATGTTTTCTTATCATTTTTTTCACTTTACCATTCCTCCACATTTTCATACCATTTGGTTTCTCCATTCTGATTCGTCCATAGCAAATCAATATCAAAATCATCAGTACTTACTTCATAATCAAGCCAAATATATGGAAGTAAACGATCACCTTTCCACCATTCAAGATTAAGATAAAATTGAAGGTTACTCAACGTAATGTTGATCCCATATCGATCTAGATATGTTACATAAAAACTAAAGTCTTTTATGATTACATCATCATTATACTTGTTAACAGCAAAATACCCAGGATCAACACTTCCTTGATCTGATCCAGATCCTTGTTTTAAATCCCAACTCATATCAAATTTGATGGTTTCTGAAAGGGTGATACCACCACCAAAATCAAAAGTAGTACTATTCAAAGCAAAATCATTGAAATCTATAACGAGGTCTTCTTCTTGGTCAAGTTGGATTTGAAAACTACCAGTTTGCCCAATATACCAATCCATATTTAATACGGTTGTTTTTCCTTGGTAACATAAATCTAAGACTAATCCATCCATGATATCAATCATACCCTCTAGGTGAAGATCATTAATTTTCAAGGATTCTCCGCTTGTGTCAAGATTCCAATTTGCCTGTAGATTATCAGCTGAAATTTCATTAACCGATAAGCATAATCCATCACCCGAGAGATTATTAGTTACATGTAAATCATTACCAAAAATTCCTTCAGTGGTATCAAAAAAGAAATGTCCATCTTCTGCTAATTTAAAACGAGTGTTGATGTGTCCGTCCCGTATAGTTAACACATCATGAATTGAAAATCCTTTATATTCAAGATTGATCTCAACGGGATCAGCTGGTCCTAAAGACCCTCTCCACATCTCAGCATAACCTTCAAGTTTATTCCAATGTAATCTGCCTCGTACCTCTGAATCTGCAGGTATTTCAGTCACCTTTATGATAGGAATCGTTTCACCGGGTAAAAACGCCCGAATGCTTTTAACATTATCACTACAAGTATGTTGAATATTTCCATACATGTAATTAGATGGATTCTGTAAATCAGATAAATCTACATTAAGAGTTGCTGCTGCATCTATTCGTATATCCGCAGGTAATCCTTGAGGAACATCAATAAAGATTTGATCTTCAATTCCATCTTCTGTTTTTGGAAAAAACAGATTTATTCCACCTAAGGAAGAACTCATTGAAATATTGATAAAGCCTTCAGCATGTGCATAAAAAAGTGGACTTGTAAAAAATGAAAAATCTAAATCCCATGAAACATCAACATGTTTTGGAATATGGATGAGTTCTATTTTTTCTTCAAAAAGTGGAGAATCAACAATAACGCCAATATCAAAAATATGACTTGCTTCATATTCAAACTTGCCACCTAATAACTCATGATCGCCAATGATTTCAGTATCAAATTTCATCCATCTACCTGATTGCCCAAGAGTTGCATCGATTTCATCAAAGAGTATAGTTAACTCAATATCTTCAGCCATACCAGATAAAATATTGGATGTAAACGTAATTGCTGTCTCACTGTTTTGTTGACTTGTTTCATCAAAAAAATAGTACAACTGTCCACCTGAAGGGATATATTTAGTTCTCAATGATACTGCTGGATTAAATTCGATTGAAAATTCAATATCATAATCTGGATTTGTAGAACCTTCTTGAAACGCAGCAAAACCATATAATACTTCTAATGGTCCTTTTCCTTTTGAAGACCCTGGATCCATCTGATGTTGAAAAAGGCTAGGACCAAATAATTCAGTTCTAGCAAAAGAAAAACGTTTTTCAGCATAACGTGGAATGTCTTCTCCAAGCGGAGATCGATATCCCACACCAAGAACAAAATGATCAGAATCAGCAGCAGAAACCATTTCATTTTCAATAGGTGAAAAACTAGATAATAATTTTTCAAAATTAGCTAAACGAGTTATAATCCGATGCATTCTACCATATAATTTAGAGAAACATTGTAATTTATTTTGCAAAACTTCAATTAATGAAATGTGAACCTCTTTTTTAATTAACCCATAATTCACATGCAACTCTGACCAAACTTGCATGTCACCATCCTGATCCTGTATATAATCACCTGTTTCTAATTGACGAACTCTAATTCTTTTTTCTAAGGATTTAACATCATTTCCAGATTCATCTTTAATAACTGACCAATAAAAACCAGCGATTACTTCAACATCATTTTCAGGGTCTTCATCAACATTGAATGATATTCGTTCACCATATTCAGGATGTTTCAAAAATTTATCTTTGAAATCTGAAATATCAACTGGAATTTTTTTTTCAAAAATTTCATCATTATATTCTATTCGAATCCACCATTCCAATATATCAGATTGTTTATTGATCCAAGGAAGATAAATATCCGTTATATCATTTTGATTAGAATCTGAGATATAATTTGAAAAGATAGAGTGCAATTGAGAAAACTCATTAGTCATACGAACTTGATTTGTAGTAAGTATAGGAGACATTTTAACTTCTTCTTCATTTAGTATTGTTCCAGATGTTGTAGTACAAAACAAAGATAACAGTATCATTAATGTCAGGATCTTTTTCATACTTCTATCACTCCTTTTTTTAGATTCTTTTCAAACCTTACTATTTTCAAGATTAACTAAATATCATATTTTTTTAATCATCGATAAAAGAATCACAGAAAATGGATGCAATGAGGAGTAGGGGTTCCGGAATCTAAATGAAAAAAGGGTAACTTAAAGGAGGCAAAAATTAATCGTAAGGAGGTGTTGAAACCGGAACCCACAGAGTGTTTTATTTGTCCCACATTAGGAAGATTTGAATTTTCATCGCGATTTTTAATCATAACCTTCCCTTTTTTCATCTATATGTAAAAGCACATATTTACTAATAAAATGTATGAACGAAATTATGTTCAAAATAGGAAAAATTTTTAATTGCAGGAGGCATATGAACAAATAATGGAAAATGTGGATTTGAAAGACCGGCGAATTCTTTACGAATTAGACCGAAATTCCAGGGATTCATTCACCCAAATTGGAAAAAAGGTAGGACTACATAAAAATGTTGTTAATTATCGAATAAAACGATTGCAAGATAAAGGAATCATCAAAGATTTCTATACTGTCATCGACACATTCAAACTTGGATATAACAGTCTTCGATTCTATTTAGTATATCAAAATACCACTCCCTCGATTAGGGATGAAATAATATCACATTTTGTTGAAAATAAATTTACTTGGTGGGTTGGATCCTTTGAAGGTGAATACGATCTGGCAGTTGTAGTTTGGATAAAAGAACTTCAAGAATTTTACAGTTTCTGGGAAACAACTCTAAAAAAATATCATAGATATTTCAAACATCAAATGTTTTCACTTTATGAACAACTCAGACTGTTTCGACATAGTTTTTTAATGATTGAGGAATATAGCAAAGTAGATAGAGAAAAATTTGAAATCACAGGCGGAGGCAAAAAATTAAAAACTGATGAAATCGATTTTCAAATCCTATCATTATTAGCGAAAAACGCTAGAATTCCAACAGTCAGAATAGCCGAAGAATTAGATATGACCGTCGACACCATATTAAACAGGATACAAAACCTAGAGTCTTTAGATATCATCCAAGCTTACAGAGTTAACATTGATTATGCAAAATTAGGATATCATCTCTTCAAAGTTAATCTTACACTGAATAATTATTCTGAACGAGGAAAAATCATCAATTATATCAAATATAATCCACATTTAATTATGATAGATAAAGCAATTGGATTTTATGACCTTGAACTTGATTTCCATCTTAAAAATTTAGATCATCTGCGAAGTGTGATGGATGATCTTTCAGAAAAATTCCCCAAAGATATCAATTGTTACAATTTTGTTCACGACCCCATCAAACATAAAATGGTTTACATCCCAAAACAATAAAAAAGGGCAATATAGGGGCAATATTAATAAAATAATAGATTATATTTTATATTTATATATGCTCTCTAAAAACTATAAAAAATCTTTAAATGGGAATGGAAATGATGCCCACTAAAAAAACAATTACCATTTTAGTTTTAATTCTTTCTTTTATATTAATAATGACAAGCATCCAAACCTCATTTGCTTCAATCATCTTAACTGAAAATAATCTTAACAACAATAATCAATTCTACTATACCTCCCCACAGTACAAAAGAATAATGCAAGGAAACTCACCAACAAATACAAGCAATCTAGAAAACGTTTCCACCGAATATATTATAATTACCGCAAGAGAATTTGTTCAAAATTTCCAATCATTAATCAATCATAAATCACAATATATCTCCTCAAAAATTGTAACTGTTGAAGAAATAATAGAGAACAAAAGCTTCTGGGTAACTGGAAAATACGGAGATAGCAACAATAAAACAAATGGTAATCCATACATTCCAATAGATATGCAAGTAACAAAAAATTTCTCACTTTTTAATGATTCAGCAGCTAAGATCCGAAACTTTATCCGTTTTGCTCATTTCAAATGGAAAGCTGAATACGTACTTTTAGGTGGAGATACTGAATTCATACCATCTAGAAGTTTTTATGGTTATATTCCTAACTGGTCTGCAGGAAAAATTGTTAAACCAATTCAAGCACTCATCGTCTCAGATCATTATTATTCAGCATTAAATGGCACATGGAACAGTGACTTTGATGATAGATTCGGAGAAGAACCAGCATTTTCTACTACGGATGAAGCCGATTTTTCATCTGAAGTAATTATTGGGCGAGCACCAGTTAATGATGCACATGAGGCTAACATCTTTGTTCACAAAGTTATCTCGTATGAGACAAGTAACAAACCAAAAAACGTTCAATTTCATCAATCCTATACTAATCCTCAACATATTCCGGATACAACAAGGGTTACTTCAATGTGTCAAAAATGGATTCCAGAAAATTTTAATTTATATACACTCTATGAAAAAAATGGAAAAGTATCCGTGGATAACTGGAAAGAATCATTTTCAAATCCAGAAAAACTTATATTATTTCATGTCGGTAATGGATACAACGACGGATTATACTCGTGGTATCAACTATCATGGAATGGGCAAAAACGAATTAAATTCAATGTTTTAGATGCCGGAAGTCTTTCAAATTCATTTTATCCAATTCACATCTCAATATCCTGTCTAACAAATGATTTTAGTGAAAATGAATGTTTATCTGAAGAGATTCTTCTGACAAGAAACGGAGGACCAAGTGCGTGCATTGGAAATACAGAAGTAGGCTGCATTTCACGTGATGATGCAGGCACATATTCAGCAGAATTCTTTGAACAAATTTTTAAAAACATCTTTAATGAATCAATTCAACATCTTGGCAAAAGTGTGCAACAAGCAAAAGAATACTTTTCAGACATTTCAGCAGTACAAAGACAATATCGATGGTGTTTTTATACCATCAATTTACTTGGAGACCCAGAAACCCCTATTCTATTAAAGAGAACTAAAAATGACAGCAATTCGCAAA
>CAZYLG010000074.1:0-10708 GCA_964648565.1 uncultured Thermoplasmatales archaeon | reverse complement strand
AGAGGAAGATGTAATGCAGATTGCAAAAGGAGGATTGTATTGGATTCTATCTTCAGTATTGCTTTTTGTTGTGGTTAGTCTTCTTTCTTTTTTTATGACTGGAATTGTTCAACGGGTGTTGATTTTTTCTAGTTTAGTTTTTGCATTAATCAGCATACTTCTCATTGTGTTTTTCAGGGATCCAGAACGAAAAACAGGGGATGGCGTTGTTGCTGTAGCTGATGGAATAATAAGAGATGTGGATACGGTTCAGGATAATGATGTTGGAAATGCTTTCTTTATTTCAACTTTTATGAATATTTATCATGTACATGTGAATAGAATGCCGATTGACGGAATTATCAAAAACATTACGCATATTCCTGGTTCTCATCTTCCAGCCTTTACGAAAGAATCAAAGAGAAATGAACGGGTAATACTTCTTGTTAAAACAAAAAAGGGATTGGTTAAAATCATTCTTATCGCTGGAACAGTTGCTCGTCGTATCGTACCCTATATTAAAGCAGGGAATCAAGTAAAAAAAGGCGAAAAGATCTCATTGATCAGATTAGGTTCACGAGTGGATGTGTTTCTTCCAAAAAAGATGAACGTTGAGATAGCAGTAAATAAAAAAGACCGAGTTAAAGCTGGGGTGAGTACGATTGCAACATCCAATGCTTAACCTCCTCAGATCTGCAGATATTGTAAGCATGCTTAACGGGTTTTTTGGATTGACCGCGATTTTAGTTCTAGTTTTTGATTTTTCATTACCTATTCAACTCAAATTTCATGTGGCATTTGCCTTAATTTTACTAGGGTTATTAGCAGATGGATTAGATGGTATTGTTGCTCGTCGATTTGGAAAAGGTGAACTTGGAGATTATTTTGAAGCAATGTCAGATATGACCACAATGGGTATTGCTCCAAGTGTTTTTTTAGCGATACGTGTGATGTCAATACCTGATTCCTCACTAATTCTTCTTGTATTTTTTTGGTTAATTCTAATTATTTATTTGTGCTGTGCATTTATCCGATTGGCTTCATTTCATCCGTTAAAAAATAAACAGGTATTTTTAGGGCTTCCTGCTTCGGCTGCAACTATTTTTGTATTATCAATAAGCTTTCTAACTTCAAGTAAAATCCTTCTTTTTGCTAGTATTTTTCTTGCTGCTTTTTTTATGGTGTTACCCGTTTCCTTTCCAAAACCAAGTAATCTGATGAATGCAATCACGGTAATTATTATCGTATTAACAATCGTGTTTGGGTTTTTTGTTTCTTTTATGTATATATTTTTACTTGTTTCAGTGCTCATATACATGTTCGGCGGTCATATTTATGTTTATTTCTTCAAGGAAAGAGTGCAAACGTTGAAAAAAAAGTGACGTTTAAAGAAATAAAAACATTTCTAAACCAAAAAGACATTATGTTTTTTCCGTATGGATGATATTCCTAAGATTGGCATCACTGGTATGCCAAACGTTGGCAAAACAGAAACGCTAAAGAAAATCATTGGGTTCTTACATAAAGATGGATACGTTGCCGAAGGAATGATCACTGAATCAATAATGAAAAATGATGAACGTGTTGGCTTTAAAGTAAAGGATTGGCAAACAGGCGAGGGAAAAACGTTTGCTCATGTTGATTTCGAGGATAAAGAACATGTTGGTAAATATGGTGTTGACACAAATGCATTAGAAGAAATTGGTATCCCTGCTGTTGAAAAAGCAATCACTAGTGAAGATATCCACATCATCATCATCGATGAAATTGGGAAGATGGAAATGCTTTCAGAGAAATTTTGCGAAGCCGTGGTTGCTGCATTAGATAGCGATAAACCAATTATGATCACCCTTCATAAGAAGTCTCGTACGCCTCTGCTACAAGATGTGCGGCGGCGTGATGATATTCGTATTCTTGAAGTCACTCCAGTGAATAGAAATTTACTTCCTTATAAAATCGAGAAGATTATGAAGGAAAAACTTCCTCCATTGTTTTAATTTTGTTTTTATGAGTACATCGATTAGGTATCAACAGATCACTGAAGGATCAACAGTCTTGTTTGTTCCCAAGCAACAAAATAAGGATAAGGGACCGGGGAAAAAACAAGGCTTTCCGTTTTATAATCCTGCAATGGAGTTGAATAGAGACGTTTCAATTGCGATGGTTCAATGGTTACTTTCAACAAGTGAACGAAAACATTTTTCCTTATTAGATGGACTGGCTGCAACTGGTGTGAGAGGGATTCGGTTTAGTAATGAATTAACTGGATCTTTTGATGTAACCATCAATGATTGGTCAGAAGAATCTTTTTTAGTTATAAAAAAAAATGTGAAAGAGAAATCATTAGATAATGTGACGTGTAAAAATCAGAATTTGAATGCGTTGTTACTGGATGAAAAATTTGATTATATTGATGTTGATCCTTTTGGTTCTCCTGTTTCTTTTATTGATAGTGCAATGAAAAGCATTCGTCATCATGGAATAATTGCAGTGAGTGCAACTGATACTGCTTGTTTGTGTGGAGTGTATCCAAAGGTGTGTTTGCGACGATATGCTGCTTATCCATTACATGGACCAGTTATGCATGAGATTGGATTGAGAATCTTACTTGGTTTTGTTGGTCGTGAAGCGGCAAAACATGAAGTAGGGATTCAACCGATTTTATCTTATAAAACTGATCATTATATGAGATTATACGTGCGAGTTCATAGGAATATTCCAAGTGCTAATGAAACAGCAAAAATGATTCAACCTCTTTTGAAAAAAGATGTGTATCCTTTTAAGGATGAACAAGGATTCATTGGACCATTGTGGACGGGGAGTCTTCATACAAAAGAAATTATTACAACATTAAAGCAAATTACAGAAGAGAAAGTGTTGGGATCAACGAAAAAAATGATGAAATTATGTTCTCTTTTTGAAGAGGAAGCAGATGCTTCACTTTTTTATTATACTACTAATGAACTTGGTTCACTTCTTCGGTGTTCACCTCCAAGTCTAGATAGATTATGGGAAACGTTTCATAATTGTGATATTCCTATTTTTCACACACAGTTTGATCCAACTGGATTTAAAACACCTGCTTCTTTTGATGAGGTAAAAACCTTATTTGTTCAATCCTGTAAAAATTCCGATTAGATTTATGTGTAAAACAAAAACATAATGAATGAAAGAATTGGTACTGGTTTTTGGTGAATTGTGTTTAATGATGTCCGTTGGAGTTCTTGCTTCTGGATCTGGAACTGATTTGCAAAGTATTATTGATGCTTCTGAAGATAAAAAGATTGATGCAAAGGTTGCCTTAGTTATTAGTGATAATGAACAGGCGTTTGCATTAAAAAGAGCGAAAAAACATGGCATCAAAGATGTATTTGTGAATCCTAAAGGATTAAATCGAAAGGAGTATGATCAAAAACTAGATGAAATCTTTACTAAGCATGATGTCTCACTTGTTGTTGGTGCTGGTTATATGCGGTTGTTATCTGATTGGTTTGTGGAAAAATGGTTTGGGAAATTAATCAATATTCATCCAGCATTATTACCTTCTTTTAAAGGAGTGCATGCTCAAAAAGATGCATTGGATTATGGTGTGAAGATATCTGGTTGTACGACTCATTTTGTGGATACTGAAATGGATCATGGACCTATTATTTTACAGGCAGCAGTAATGGTAAAAGAAAAAGATACTGAAGAAGAATTAAAACACCGGATTCTTGAGGTGGAACATCAGATTTTACCGCGAACGGTTCAGTTGTTTGTTGATAATCGATTGGAAATAAAGGGAAGACGTGTATGTATTAAACCAGGTAGTAGCTGGAAGGAAAAATACGAGTTACTTCCTAATGTATTATATCCAGATGGATATTAACCCAAAAAAGATAGGGTATTATTTATGGATTATGAGTCTGCTGTTGCATGGGTTGATGGTTTTCATCAGTTTGGCATTCAGTTAGATTTAAATCGAATTGAAAAAGCATTAAACGCATTGGATAATCCTCAAGAAAAAGTTGATTTCGTGCATGTTGCAGGAACCAATGGAAAAGGATCAGTATGTCGATTTATCAGTAGCATTCTTACAACTGAGGGATATAAAACAGGATTATATCTTTCTCCGCATCTCATTGATTTTTGCGAACGATTTCAGATTAATGATACTTTAATTTCAAAACAACGTTTTGTTGATATTGTAACTCAGGTTCAACCCACCATAGATCAGTTAGCAAATGATGGCGTTCAATTAACCTATTTTGAAGTGTGTACAATCCTTGCTTTTGTGTTTTTTGTTGAGGAAAAAGTAGATTACGCAATTGTTGAAGTTGGGCTTGGGGGACGATACGATGCAACAAATGTGATTACGCCTCTCGTCTCAATTATTACTAATGTGAGCCTGGATCATCAACAGCAATTAGGCGATACAATTGAAAAGATTGCTTTTGAAAAATCAGGCATCATTAAACCTGGCATTCCTGTAGTTACTGCAGCAACTGAGCCTGCAATAACCGTTATTAAAAAAACCTGTGAGCTGTTAGATTCTTCAGTTTCCGTGGTTTCTAACAAAACCTTTGAGATAGTAGAGTCATCATCAGTTTCTCAAACTGTTTTTGTTCATGGCATTTTTAATGAATACACGGTTACAACACAGATGATTGGAAGTTATCAACCCGTGAATGTGACATTAAGTATCTTAGCTATTGAACTCTTACAAGAACGTGGCGTCTTTGTTACTAAGGAAAGTATCATAGAAGGTATTCAGGAAATGAATCATCCTGGACGAATGCAAATATTACAAGATCATCCTTTCGTTATTGTGGATGGAGCACATAATCCTAAGGCCATGAACCAAGTAGTGCTTTCAGTTAGGAACTTTTTTACGTTTAATCGGTTGATTCTAATTTTTGGTGTGATGAAAGATAAAGCAATTCGTGAAATGCTAAAGGAACTCCTTCCGATTACAGATTTTGTTATTATTACCAAACCAAATCAAAAACGATCAGCTCCATCTGAAGATATCAAAAATCTGATTTCAGAATTAGATAAGCGTAAACAAAAATTGGTAACACACACGGTTAACGAAGCGTATCAAAAAGCGATTGAACTTGCAAATGATGATGATTTGATACTTGGTACAGGTTCTCTTTTTACCGTTGGAGAAATCCTAAAAATTTATGATGAAAAATAGTGTACACTTACCAGTTAAAACATGATCAAACACAATCATATGTTCCGATTTTTTTCTTTTCAAATGGTTCATATAATAGAAACCATATTTGTGAGGTTGTGACTAAGCATACAATTCAAATCAAAACCATTCAATCGTTAGAAGAAGCAGAGAAAGCAATTAAAGAAATTGATAGTGATCCATATAGCATTCCAATAATGAGTCCGAAAATGGTGCATCGAGTTATCCAAGTCGATAACGTTATTCTACAGGATGCTATTATTATCAAACAAGACATGCTTTCAATTGGAGGAGAAGTAGCAGTTCCTCAAAAAACGTTTGAATTAAATCAAGAAAAAGCAAGTATTTTAATTAGTGGAACGTTACATCAACATCGAATATTAATTACGAAATTAAAACGTCATTATTCTCGTATCAACCAAGTTTCGTTAGAATTAGAAACAGTCTTGGATTCGATATCATGACACTTTTAAAAATTGGCAACCATATGCTTGATTCATCAAAAAAAACGCTTATTATGGGTATCTTAAATGTTACTCCTGACTCGTTTTCAGATGGAGGACAATTTAATTCTATAGATGCAGCTGTTGATCATGCCAAACAACTGGTAAAGGATGGTGCTGACATCATTGACGTTGGTGGTGAATCAACCCGGCCTGGCGCAAAATCTGTTACTGCAAAAGATGAGTTACAACGAGTATTACCGGTGATTGAAAAGTTGAACGAATCTATTGATGTTCCTCTTTCCATAGATACCTATAAATCTCGTGTTGCTGAAAAAGCAATTGATGCAGGGGTATTGCTTGTTAATGATATTACTGCTCTACAAGGAGATGCTCGATTGGTCAATGTTATTGCAGACTATGATGTGCACGTTTGTTTAATGCATATGAAAGGAAATCCTCGGACTATGCAGTTGAATCCAGATTACAATGATCTTATTCATGAAATCCGATTGTTTTTGAAAGAACGAGCTGATTACGCTCAATTTCATGATATAAAAAAAGATCATATTCTGTTTGATCCCGGCATTGGTTTTGGGAAACGAACAGGAAGAGGAATTGAAGATAACTGTGATATTTTACAGCATTTACCCGAGTTAAAAAAAGAAGGGTATCCAGTTCTAATCGGAGCAAGTCGGAAAACATTTATTGGAAATATAAGTGGTGGGAAAGAAGTGCTATCTGTTGAAGAGCGGTTAGAGGGAAGTCTTGCTGCAAGTTGTATTGCTGCGTATAATGGGGCAGATATGATTCGGGTGCATGATGTCGCTGAAACACGTAAAGCAGTAGATGTCATCGATTGTATTCTTGGAAAAAAATCTCTTAAAAAGAATAAACCGTCTCAAGGTTTGAATTCGTAAAAGATGTTAAAAAATAAATTAATAAAACTCACACAGCCAGAACTAATTGCATCGTATAGTTTACAAGCAGTATTAGTTGCAACTCTGTTGATTGCATTGTGGAAGCAGGAATGGTTATGGGTGATTGGATGTTTTGTTGCAGTGTTTATCGGTTTTATTCCATCATTGATTCATAAGAGTATGAAGATTTTGTTACCCTGGCAAATTGAATTACTTATAGCTACTGTAGCATCATTGAACATGGTTGGTGTTTTACTTGATGCGTATTATACGATTCCTTTTTTTGGAGAAATCACTCAGTTTTTTACTTCTGTATTAGTTGCATTCTTAGCATTTGCCATCATCTATATTCTTCATGTATACTGGGATGGACTAATCATGGATAAATATGCGATGGCTTTTGTTGTGGTTCTTGCAACCATGGCAGGAGGAGTTATCCTTGAGTTTGTGAAATGGTTCAAATTGTTTGGTACAACACAAATCTCAGTAGGAGGAGTACTTACTAGTTTATTTATTTCAACGTTGAGTGGTATTTTAATTGCACTTATTGGAGTAAATCTAATAAAGAAAGGGGAATTTTATGAGATTACTGAGGATTTAGGAAAACAATTTGATTCCATGATGAAGCAACGGAAGAAAAAGAAATAGAAGAATGATAAGACCGGTGAGGAATTGAAAAATCAACGGAGGAAAATACAGGTATTCGTATCCTTTTTACTTCGTAGCATCATGATTTTACTTTTTCTTATTGCTCTTTGGCAAAGTGATCTTAACTGGGTTTTTGGTTCAGGTTTTGCAGTATTTCTTACTTTTCTTCCCATGATACTAGAGCGTAATTATCATATTACGTTACCTTGGATTTTAGAAGTACTTATTGTCTTTGCATTGTTTCTTCATATTGGTGGGGGTGTTCTTTCCATGTATTACACTATTCCATTATATGATAAATTTGCTCATTTTGTATCATCTTTTTTGGTTGCATTTATTTCATTTGCAGCAATTTACATTTTAGATGAATACTGGGATGGGCTTCACATGGATCGAAGAGCAATGGCCTTTGTGGTAATTGTAACTACGATGGCATTTGGTGTAATCTGGGAATTCATTGAATGGAGCAGTGATCTTGTTTTTGGAACTCATGAACAATGGGGATTAAATGATACTATGACTGATTTACTAGTGGATACCATTGGTGGTGTGTTTATGGCATTTTTTGGAGCAAGTTTTATGAAATCAGGAAAATGGATATCTTTAACAAAGGACTTCAATGACGATATTGAATCCTTTTTAGATACATTAAAGCAAAATAAAAGAGAAGAAAAGAAAGAGGGTTTTTTAAAAAAGAAGGAAAAGTAGTGCTTATTTGATTTTTACTTTCGTTGATTTTTGTTTCGGTGTTGGTTTTTTCTTTGGAAGGGTAACGGTTAGTACGCCATCATTCATTTCCGCAACAACATCATCAGTTTTTACTTCATCAGGCATGTCAAAGCATCGGTAGAATGACGATGAAGTTCGTTCTTTACGAAGCCAGTTCTTTCCTTTTTCATCAGTTGTTTCATCATGTTCAGCTGAAAGTTCTATGCCGTTAGGTGTTACTTCAAGATTAATATCTTCTTTGTTTATTCCTGGTAGTTCCACGGTCATTTTGTATTTATCTCCGTGATCTGCGACGTCTACAGCTGGTGTTCGACTCCATTCAGTTAAATTTGTGGAGTATCGTTCGGTTGGATGCCAAAAGAGCTGCTCGAAATCATTTCGAATTTGGTCAAACCAGTGATCCATTTCCGAGAGGAAATAATCCGGTTTTCTTTCAACAATATCATCTCTCTGATTTCGATTTCTTGGCATTATTTCATCTTTCTTTTTTCGTCCGATTTTCATATTTTTCGTTCACCTCCAAACATCCTACATTATAATAATAGATTAAAACTCCTATAAATACTTTACTGTCAGTTCGATCCATTATTTTGACATTACCAACACATACCACATCTAGAAAAATAATTGCATTACAATAAAATCAAACTAATTGCCATGATACCCATGCCAAGCACAAAACCAGTCATTACCACATGACCATGACCATAATTATGAGCCATAGGCAATAATTCATCAACCGAAATATATACCATGATACCTGCAACAAACGCAAGCATAGAACTTAACAAAGCCTGTGTTAAAAACGGCATTAGCACCACAAACCCAATAATCGCACCTACTGGTTCAGCAACACCAGATAAAAATGAGTACATAAATGCTTTCTTTCGATCATTTGTCGCAAAAAAAATCGGCATGGAAACTGAAATTCCCTCAGGAATATTATGAATAGCAATTGCAATTGCAATAAGCACGCCAAGTCGAATATCACCTAATGCAGTTCCAAAAGTCGCAAGACCTTCAGGAAAATTATGAATTGCAATAGCAAGTGCCGTGAAAACACCAGTTCTCAATAATTTTGGATTAACATGAGAACTAGACTCTTTTGTAATACCTGCGAAATGATGCGGGTTAACCTCATTAGGAATGAAAAGATCGATAATACCAATAACAACTATACCAACAAAAAACGCTACACTTCCCATCACATTACCAATATGGTCAACAGCATTTGGCAACAATTCACCAAATGAAACGTAAATCATTACTCCCGCAGAAAAACCAAGCGCTAAAGATAAATACACAGTTTTTGGATGTCGAATAAAAAATGCTATTGTACTCCCAATACCCGTTGATAACCCAGCAAAAATGGTGAGTAACAACGCGATCTGAACAACATCAAATGATAGCATAGAACAAAAACACAGATACATATATTGGTTTAAAAAGGTATCAAATAGGTAAGGTAAAAAGACATTTAATATGCATCTTGTAAAATTGCTAATACATCCTCAGTTTCTAATTGTTTCACCGATCCAAGAGACCCTAGCAAGGTTGCTTTTTCAGCGATTTCAGGAAGTTTTTCCTTTTTAACACCAACTTCAGATAATTTTGTTGGCATCCCTAACATAGTAAAAAATTCCTTCGTTTTTTGAATTCCTTTCTTCGCAGTCTCTTTTGGATTTTTATTTTTGATATTCCAAACAGTATTTGCATACATCTCAAACATCGACATTGTTTCATCATTGAACACATACCTCATCCAAGAAGGAGTGATAATAGCTAAGCCTACTGCATGAGTGATATCATAAACTGTACTCACTGCATGTTCAATACCATGTGTTGCCCAATCTGTTTTTTTCCCATAGGTTAACAATTTATTTAACGCAAGACTACTACTCCACATAAGATTTGCACGAGCATTATAATTAGTAGGATTGTCTAAGGCTATTGGGCCATAATGAATACAAGTTTTCAAGATTGCTTCAGAAAGTCTATTCTGTACAAAAGCACCAGTTGTTTTACTGAAATATTGTTCTAAAACATGACTATATGTATCAACGACACCAGCAGCTGTTTGTTTCTTTGGAACACTAAAGGTAAAGGTTGGATCAAGAATGGAAAATTGTGGACGTAAAAGATCATGATGAACACCAAGTTTATCCTTACTTTTTTCATTAGTGATCACTGAATTCCCGTTCATTTCTGAACCAGTTGCTGAAATGGTTAACACTGCTCCAACAGGTAATGCTTTTTTGATTTCATCCTCCCTACCTAGAAATAACTCCCAGACATCTTCATTCCAATAATATCCAGCTGCAATCGCCTTAGCACAATCAATAACACTTCCTCCACCTACTGCGAGAATGAAATCCAGTTCATAATCATCACATAATTTGATACCAGTTCTCACACTGGAAAGATGGGGATTTGGTTTTATCGCAGATAATTCTTGAAACGAAATATTATGTTCATTAAGAATGTGTGTCACATCATCATACAATCCAGTTTCTTTGATACTCTCCCTACCATACACAAATAAAACATTGGAGGAATGCTTTCGTATCTCTGGTCCAACTTCACTAAGTTTTCCTTTGCCAAAATGGATAACAGTTTGAATATTATAGTCAAAGTTCAGCATAAAATCTCACCTCTAAAAAATAATACTTTTGTAATTTTTAAGCATTTTCTATTTAAAAAGTCAACAAGAGAGGTTAAGTTTGACTTCTCATTAAAATGATTTTGTTATAGAATATCTGATATCTATATAGATTATTTTGATAATATTTATTAAATAAATTTTTTATGGT
>CAZYLG010000073.1:0-10712 GCA_964648565.1 uncultured Thermoplasmatales archaeon | reverse complement strand
ACAAGTTTTGCACCAAGTTAAGAAAAATAGTAAAAAGGGAACAGAACAATAACTAATAGAAAATCATTAATATACATTTTTATATTATTATTCTTATGAATAAAACTGCATTTTATAAATATAGTCTTGTTTTTTTATCTATAAGCATTCTTTTGATGGTCTCATTATGTTCACCTGCTCAAAAGAGTAATTCAAATAGCAAACTTCATACCACTCTGCAGTTAACTGAAAATCAAATTACTTCAATTGTTCAACAAAAACTCAATCATCTCGAAAAACAAGAATATAGTATAGATGGGGTTTCTGCATATCACACTCAAATTGATAGAATCCTATTATTTTACCTGGTAACACTTAAACCAACCGGGTTTATGATTATTAGTTCAGATTACCATCTTCCACCAGTTGTCGCTTACTCCTTTACTTCATCCATTCATTTGAATTCAGAAGTACACAGTTCATTCATAAAATTCATTAAAATGGATTTGCAACAGCGAATATCTGAATCAAGCAATGACCTATACCAAACTGAATGGACGAGATTACTTTCAGATCCATCATCTTTTCAACCAACAATACTCTATCAACAATGGCCTCCAGAAGGGTACTCTGAAACAGAAGGATGGATCGAAACCCAATGGCATCAAGATTCACCCTTCAATGACCTCTGCCCTATTGATCTAGAAAGTAATACTCGTGGTGTTGCAGGATGCCCAGCGGTAGCAATGGGTCAAATACTTTCATATCATCAAACAACCAACGGTGTCTCCTTTAATGACACCGATGATTACACACATAATTATGGGCAACGATTCCGAATCGATGATGATTATCAAGAATACGGATTTCCCTCGTTTCCTGAATTAAACAATTATCTTGAAACCATTCAAACTCATTTTGATGAAAACATGCCGTTAACCGATACAGATAAAGCAGCGCTTATCTTTGCTTGTGGAACCGCTGCAACACAAGTGTATTCCCCTCAAGGCTCCGGAACCTTTGGTGTTTCTCAAGCATTTGAAGCATACCAAAAATTTAATTGTGAACAAATCGAACTGTTAACCTCAGATGATGAAACGTTATATGAACAAATCATTGAAAACATAAAAATTGGGTTACCTGTTCATTTAGCAATTGTCAATGATGCATGGAATGCAGGACATAACCTAATCATTGATGGATATAACACAGATAATTATTATCATTTGAATTTTGGATGGGGCGGATCGTATGATGGATGGTATGATCTTCCAGATGAACTCCCTTATGAATTAACAGTGATTGAGGGAGCAATCGTAGATATTCTTGTTCCAACGGATGCTTCAGATCTCGTCTCAGATGGATCCATACAGGTTACTGATATTACTCCCGGTTCACAAGTTAATGGGAGTTTTACTATTCAAAACAATGGAGCAGCAGATTCTCTTTTAGATTGGGAAATCGAATCAATTCCAAATTGGGGAACATGGGAGTTTTCTGAAGAACAAGGAACGGATCTTAGTCCAGATCAAGGTGAAAAAGTAATCACCGTCTCGGTAACTGTTCCATCAGAAAAATCAAAAACGTTTACTGGAGGGATAAAAATCATTAATACCAATAGTCCGACTGATTTTGAAGTCATCCCTCTTTCCATAACAACACCGCACACAAAAGAAATCAGCTATCTTCATAATTGGATGCATGTCTTGCAAGAACAATATCCATTTTTCTTTCAATTAATAAACAAAATAATACTTTAGTAAAAACAATTTTAAAAAAAAGAAAAACAAAAAGAAAAAAAGAAGGATTGATGAAATATTTATTGTGCTTTATCGATTTCATCAACTGCTTCTGGATTAGCAAGCGTTGAGGTATCGCCTACATCTTTTCCAAGCGCTTTGCTTCGGATAACCCGACGCATGATTTTTCCACTTCGAGTTTTTGGCACATCAGTAACAAACCAGATTTCATCTGGACGAGCTATTTTACCCACTTCATCACCAACATGAGTCCGAAGTTCTTGTTTCAATGCATCAGAAGGCTCCACATTTGTTTTCAATACTACATATGCAGTGATTGATTCACCTTTGAGATCATGTGGTTTTCCAACAACAGCTGATTCAGCCACTTTCTCATGACTAACTAACGCCGATTCAACTTCACTGTTTCCAATACGATGACCAGAAACGTTGAGTACATCATCGGATCGTCCTTGAATCCAGAAATATCCATCTGAATCTTTTCGGGTGACATCACCAGCAAGATAGATATCATCGAATTTGCTCCAGTAAGTGTTTTTATATCGTTCTGGATTTTTGTAAATACCACGAAGCATACCAGGCCATGGATGTGTAAGCACAAGATTTCCACCAGCATTGGTAATTGGTTCAGCATTTTCATTATACACATCAGCTGAAACACCAGGGAATGGTTTGGTTGCAGAACCAGGTTTCAATGGCGTGATCGGAAGTGGAGTTATTGCAAAGTGACCGGTTTCTGTTTGCCACCAAGTATCCATAATTTGGCAGCGTTCGCCACCGATGTGTTTGTAGTACCACATCCACGCTTCTGGGTTGATTGGTTCACCAACAGATCCAAGTAACCTTAGTGAACTGAGATTGTGTTTATCTGGCCATTCTTCTCCAAGTTTCATGAATAATCGAACACTTGTTGGAGAGGTGTATAACACACTGACTTTGTATTTTTCAACGATTTCCCACCATCGATCTGGACCTGGATGATTTGGTGCTCCTTCATAGATGATTGAACTTGATCCAAGGATTAATGGTGCATAAACAATATAGGAGTGACCAGTGATCCATCCAATATCTGCTGCACACCAGTATACATCATCATCTTTAATGTCAAAGACCCATTTCAACGTGGTTGCTGTCCCTAATGCATATCCTGCATGAGCATGAATGATTCCTTTTGGTTTACCGGTTGTTCCAGATGTATATAAGAAGAATAATGGATCGTTTGCATCGGTTTTGACGGTTTCACATTCTTCAGATTCATTTTCAGCAATTTCATGCCACCAAAGATCTCGGTCATCGGTCCAATCTACGTCGTCACCAGTTCGTTTGTACACAATAGAGTGTTCTACGCTTGGTGCATCTTCAAGTGCTTCATCAGTTTGTGATTTTAATGGGACCTTTTTGCCACGGCGATAGAAACTATCACAAGTTATCACAACTTTTGCTTCACAATCATTGACTCGATCTCTGAATGCTTGAGCGCTGAATCCAGAGAAAACAACAGAGTGAACTGCTCCGAGTTTTGCGGTTGCAAGCATGGCAATTGGAAGTTCTGCAATCATTGGCATGTAAATGCCGACTCGGTCGCCTTTTTTGACACCAAGTTTTTTCATTGCATTAGCAAGTTTGTTAACTTCAACGTATAAATCATGATAGGTAAGTTCTTTGTCTGCATCTCCAGGTTCACTTTCAAAATAGTATGCGACCTTGTCTTTGTTTGGTCCTTTTGCATGTCTGTCAAGTGCATCGTGAACAATGTTGTATTTTCCATTTGTAAACCATTCTGCAAAAGGTGAATCCCATTTAAGGACGTCATCGTATGGTTCATAGAAATTGAGGATTTCATCGGCCATTTCTTTCCAGAACCATTTGTAATCTTCCGTTTTTTTGTATAAGTCGTCTAGACTGTCAATATTGTGTTCTTTCATCCACTGCTTTACGTTTGTTTTTTCAACAAATTCTTTGGATGGTTTGAAAATTCTTTTTTCATCCATTAAGACTGTAATGTCTTCTTCCGCCATTATTTTTTTACCTCCTAGGGTATTGTTGTTGGGTTTGTTTGGAATAACCGTTGTTCATCATCGCCGAGTATGGTGATGGTGATCTTTTGGTCTTTAACTCCCCCAATTGTTATTCTTTTTTATAGGATTGAATTGGAGTTTCTAAATCCTCTATTTGGGAGGGGCGAAATATCATTACAGTATAAGTATTTTTTCATATTAGGGTTTCGATTTTTTTGTGATTTTGGTAAGCATTTTCAGTTGTTTTTTACCTTTTTTGCAATTTTTGTGTTGATTTTCTAACAAATTGTAACATTATAAAAATTGAATTTTTAACTAAAAATAATTAAAAAAAATGAATATTATTCAACAATTTTTTTTGCAATTGGATGAAACACAAAATTTTTCATAAAAACCATTCGTTCAAACATATACTTGCGAACAAGAGGAGTATATGAAATGAAGTCATTTTCCTTCAAAAAACGAATCTTTTTCATTTTATCCTCCTTATATTCTTGATATGTTTGATACGCAGAAACCATCACGATTTCATATTTTCGACGAGCTAAAAAAACCGTGGACGGAGCATCCAGATACATAATATCCTCCATACTTGGTGCTTTACCCGGACTAAACTGATAATGATAAAAAGAAAGAATCTCAAAACCAAGCTGTTTTAAATCCGGAATGGTCAAATGTTTTAACAACTGCAAATCAAAAAATTTCTTCTTCATTCGAGAAACTGTATGCCTGGACAAGCCAACTTTTTCCCCAATTTTCTGTGTTGTCGCCGTGGGAAATTGAATCAAGGCAGTATACACCTTTTTTTCTTTCGATGATAACAAATAAACTTTGTCCATCTCAAACTCATGAACATCAGAATCTCGCTCATCAGCATCTTCTATCCTAAACATGGATTGAAGAACTCGGCTAAAATCAAAAAACCGAATGATCTCACTAGATTCAAAAGGAAAAATAACTTCACTTGGATATTCCTTTTCTAACAAACCAAGCGATCCAAAGGTTTCAGTTCGAATATCATCAATCCGACCAATGCTTGTATAATTCTTTGCTAAGCTAATTGAAAAACCTTTTTCTTGTTCTCCAGTTGAAAAAAAGATCTCATCAAAAACTTCAATTGTTTTTTTTGTAATAGAAACCCGTTCCTCCAAGGGAATAACTGGATTGAATTGAGTATAAATAACGGCAAGCAACTCACTGCCAAGTCTATTCAACAATGGAACTAACATCTGGCGAAATACTTTTTGCTCGTGCAATCGCCTTTTAATAGAAGTTAATGTAGAAAGTTTGACATTAATCTGATCAGAAAGCTCACTATCATTTAAACCAGGATAACGCACTAATCCATATAATACTCGTTGTTCATTAGGAGTCAATGAAATAGATTTCACACCTGGCCGGAATGCAAACCATCTTTAATATATTTTTCTCATTTTACCCACTTCCAAATATCTATTTTGTAAAAAAGAGATAAAAAACACCAAATATAATCATTTTAACAATTAATACTCATCTTAATTAGTTAATTGACGAATTAGTAATGAAAACATTTATTAAATATTCATGTATTTCTCCGAAAAAATCCCAAAAAATGAGAGGCTAGACATATGGGAAAATCATTAACTAAAAAAATACTTGATAAACACATTGTTGACGGCACCCCAAAAGCAGGGGAGGAAGTAGGAATAAAAATCGATCAAACACTCACACAAGACGCAACAGGTACCATGGCATATCTACAATTTGAAGCCATGAACGTACCAAAAATCAAAACAGAACTTTCCGTGAGTTACGTTGATCACAACACCGTTCAACAAGGATTTGAAAATGCTGATGATCACAAATATTTACAAACAGTAGCAGCAAAATACGGCATCATTTACTCACGAGCCGGAAATGGAATCTGCCATCAGGTACATCTAGAACGATTCGGCAGACCAGGAAAAACGCTCTTAGGGTCTGATTCTCACACCCCAACTGGCGGTGGAATCGGCATGATCGCAATTGGAGCTGGCGGACTTGATGTTGCTGTAGCAATGGCCGGAGGACCATTCTACCTAACATATCCAAAAGTAATCAAAGTAAATCTTACTGGAAAACTCAAACCATGGGTAAGTGCAAAAGACGTTGTCCTCACTATGCTTAAAAAATTCACAACTAAAGGAAATGTTGGTTATGTTTTTGAATACGGTGGACCAGGTGTGAAAAACTTATCAGTTCCAGACAGAGCAACCATCACAAATATGGGTGCAGAATGTGGTGTAACAACATCAGTGTTCCCAAGTGATGAAGTCACTAAAGCGTTTCTCAAGTCTCAAGGCAGAGAAGACCAATGGGTTGAAATGAACGCAGACGAGGATGCAGAATACGACGAAGTCGTAGAGATCGATTTAGGAGAGATCGAACCACTCGCATCTACTCCACACAGCCCTGGAAACATTGACAATATTGAAAACCTAGCAGGTATGAAAGTAGACCAAGTCGCTGTTGGAAGCTGTACTAATTCATCATATCGAGACTTAATGACTGTTGCAAAAATCGTTGATGGAAAAACAGCACATCCTGATGTTAGTTTCGTTGTTGCACCAGGTTCCCGGCAAGTACTTCAAAATATTGGCATGGAAGGAGGACTTACTTCACTTATTAATGCTGGTGCTCGAATAGCAGAAAGTGCTTGTGGATTTTGCATTGGGAACAGCCAAGCACCAAAAACTGATGCAATTACTCTAAGGACAAGTAACAGGAACTTCTTAGGACGATCTGGGACTAAAAGCGCTCAAGCCTATTTAGTCAGTCCTGAAACCGCTGCAGCAGCAGTTCTCACTGGAGAATTTACCCCACCACAAAATCTTGAGGAAATGGGTATTCCATATCCCGGAGTAACCATGCCTGAAAAATTCCATATCGATGACAGTATGTTCATTTTCCCAAAAGAAGCAGATTCATCAGTGAAAATCTACAGAGGACCAAACATCAGCGATCCACCAGCAAGCAATCCATTAAAAGATGAGATTTCTGGAGAGGTCACCATCAAAGTCGAAGATAAGACCACAACGGACCATATCATTCCAGCAGGAAGCAAAATGAAATATCGATCCAATGTTCCAAAATACTCTGAATTCTTATTTGAAGTGGTTGACCCAACATTCCATGATAGAGCTGAAAAAATCCGAGACAGTGGTAAAGACAACATCATCATAGCTGGTTGGAGTTATGGTCAAGGATCATCCCGAGAACACGCAGCATTATGCCCAATGTACATGGGTGTAAAAGCAGTGATTGCTAAATCCATGGAACGAATCCATGAAGCAAATCTATTGAACTTTGGAATTGTCCCATTGAAATTCAAAAATGAAAATGATTACGATGATATCGATCAAGGAGATGAACTTGAAATAACCGGATTGAAAAAAGCAATTGAAAATGGAAAACCAGTAATGGTCAAAAACAAGACCAAAAACAGTGAGTATGAAACAACATACAATCTTTCCGATCGACAGAAAAAACTTTTACTTGCAGGCGGAACACTTGCCTACATGAAAAAACAACAATAAAAAAAAATTAGAAAGAACAAGAACGGAGTGTGAATTATGGCACAAAAAGGCATAAGAGAATATGATGCTAAACGAATCATGGCAAAAGGCCTCTCAGAATTTTCTGAGGGAGCCTTTACCTTTGAGCCGCATCAAGTGCTCATTGGACCAGACACTGATTTCAAAAAAGTTGAAAAAGAAAATCCCTGGCTTAAAAAAGAGAAACTCGTGGCAAAACCAGATCAATTATTCGGGAAACGAGGAAAAAACAATCTCTTATTTGTCAACAAAACCTGGGATGAAGTACAAAAATGGATCAAAGAACGCATGAACAAAAAAACAACGATAAAACAAACCGCAGGTGAAACTACTGGTGTTCTGACTCATTTTCTTGTAGAAAAATTCGTTTCACATGAAGATGAATATTATCTTGCTATCACTACTCACCGGGATAATGACACCATTCATTTTTCAACGAAAGGTGGAGTTGACATCGAATCAGTCTGGGATAGTGTCGTAGAACTTGATATTCCAATTCTTTCAACCATTGATGAAATGGATGTTGAAGGTTTTTTACCAAAAGAACTTGGTGATAAAAAACAACAAGTCGCATCTTTTATCAAAGCATTGTACAAAATGGTCGTGGATTACCATTTCGTGTATTTAGAACTGAATCCGTTCACTTTTGTAAAAAAAGAAATCGTACCATTAGATTGCGTTGCAAAGGTCGATGATTACGCATCCTATCAATGCGCAGAAAAATGGGGTAAACTCAAATTCCCAAGTCCATTTGGATTAAATAAAACCAAGGTTGAAGAACGTATTGATGAACTTGATGAACGAACTGGTGCATCACTGAAATTAACCGTGCTCAACCCAGATGGCCGTATTTGGAATCTTGTCGCTGGTGGAGGTGCTAGTGTTATTTATGCAGATACCGTGGCAGATCTTGGGTTTACTGATGAACTCGCTAATTATGGTGAATATAGTGGTAATCCATCTACTGAGTTAACCTATGAATACACAAAGACAATCCTTGATCTGATGACACAAAAAAAGGATCCAAAGGGTCGACCAAAGTTTTTGATTGTTGGTGGAGGAATCGCTAATTTCACTGATGTTGCCAAAACATTTACAGGCATTATTCAAGCCATTGAAAAATACGCTGATAAATTAAAGAAAACAAATGTGAAAATCTTTGTGCGACGTGGCGGGCCGAATTACAAAGAAGGTCTTGAAAACATGCGCAGAATGGGAAAACGACTTGGACTTCCAGTTGATGTATATGGTCCTGAAACCCATATGACCCGTATTGTCTCAATGGCACTTACTGGAAAGGAGGCATAAACAATGAAAGATTACGAATTGTTTGATAAGAACACAAAATCATTTATTTTTGGATCCCAACAAAAAGCAGCGCAACGAATGCTTGATTTTGATTTCATGAGTCAACGAGATGAACCAAGTGTCGCAGGGTTCATCACCCCAACTGGTGGTGGCTACTATCAATTATTCTGGGGAACAAAAGAAATCCGTTTACCAAGATATACTAGCGTGGAAGAAGCAGTAAAAGCTCATCCGGATGCTGATGTGATGGTAAACTTTGCTTCAGAGCGAAGTGCAGCTGAAAGCACCATGGATGCTCTTGAAACCGATACCATTCGTACGGTTATCATGATTGCTGAAGGTGTTCCACAACGTGACGTGCGAAAAATTGCAAAGATTGCCAAAGAAAAAAACAAATGGGTAGTTGGTCCTGCAACTGTTGGAGGTATTAAACCAGGTTGCTTTAAGATCGGAAACGCCGCTGGAACCATGCAAAACATCAAAGACACTAAACTGTACAGACCTGGATCAGTTGGTTTTGTTTCTGTATCAGGTGGTCTTTCAAATGAAGGATACAATATTGTCTCTAGAAACTCTGATGGTATCTATGAAGGATATGCCGTTGGTGGAGATGTATATCCAGCATCAACCTTGATTGATCATTTGCTTCGATTTGAACAAAATCCAAATATCAAAATGATGGTGTGTCTTGGTGAAGTCGGTGGAAAAGATGAATATGAAATTGTTGAAGCATTAAAAGACGGACGAATCACCAAACCACTTGTGATGTGGGTAACGGGTACTTGTGCAGAAATGCTTCCCGGAGGCGTACAATTCGGTCATGCAGGAGCTAAAGCTGATTCAAAGGCAGATACTGCTCCAGCTAAAAACCAGGCTCTTCGTGATGCAGGAGCAGTCGTTCCTGAGTCCTTTGATGATTATGGTGAAAAAATCAAAGAAACCTTCGAACAACTAAAAAAAGAAGGAAAAATCGAGGAAATTGATGAACCAACACCACCACATATTCCAATGGATTATAAACAAGCCGTTGCAGAAAATCTTGTTCGGAAACCAACCAATTTCATTTCCACGATTTGTGATGAAACCGGTGAAGTCCATAATTATTGCGGGGTTCCAATCGATGAAGTCATTAAGAAGAAGTATGGTATTGGTGGCGTCCTTGGTTTGCTTTGGTTTAAAAAAGACCTCCCACAATATGCTCGTGATTTCATTGAACTGGTTATTCAAATCGTTGCTGATCATGGACCTGCGGTTTCTGGAGCACATAACACCATTGTCACTGCTCGAGCAGGTAAGAATCTGATTGAATCTATTATCAGTGGAATGGTAACCATTGGTCCACGATTCGGTGGTGCAGTAAATGGTGCAGCAAAACATTTTTCATATGGACTTGAGAAGGATTTTGATCCACGTGATTTCGTTGATCATATGAAAGAGAAAAACATTCGAATTCAAGGTATTGGGCACCGAATTCACAGCATTGATAATCCAGATGAACGAGTAGAAATCATG
Source organism: uncultured Thermoplasmatales archaeon (assembly GCA_964648565.1). GTDB lineage: Archaea > Thermoplasmatota > E2 > DHVEG-1 > DHVEG-1 > EX4572-165. Next base: position 563 of record CAZYLG010000073.1, on the reverse strand, counting down.
ATTAACTTTGCAAAAAAACATTTCCCGAAACATCCATTACTTGACTATGCACTCGCCGTGCAAGATGTAACTACAATGAAAAAGAACACTTTGATTTTGAATGTAGATGGAACCATTGGTGTGTTGTTTGTAGATATGTTGAAAAACTTGAAATACACTGATGAAGAAATCAAAGAAATGATTGACATGGGCTTTTTCAACGCGTTTTTCATCATTGGTCGAACGATGGGATTCATGGGACATTTCTTTGATCAAAAACGATTGAAAACGCCATTGTATAGACATCCATGGGACGACATATTGTATGATGTTCCAGATAAACCGGAGAAAGTAGAATAATGGAGGAATAATAAGCATGAGTGACTCGAAAGAAAAAATTATTTACACCAAGGTAGATGAAGCACCAGCTCTAGCTACCTATTCTTTTCTTCCTATTTTAAAGAAATTTACTGGTGTAGCTGGTGTTTCTGTTGAAACAAGGAATATCTCTCTTGCTGGAAGGGTTATTGCTAATTTTCCAGATAATCTCACTGATGAACAAAAGCAATCAAATGATTTAGAAG
>CAZYLG010000072.1:0-10838 GCA_964648565.1 uncultured Thermoplasmatales archaeon | reverse complement strand
TTAAGAAGAAAGTTCTTTTCCGGTTGTGTTCTATGTTAGATATTAAACTCATCCGAGAAAATCCAAACTTTGTCCGAAGCAACCTTGATCGAAGAAAAAAACCAAAATTTTTGAAAATGCTTGATGAAGTCATCACTGCTGATGAACAATGGCGACAATTTAAATCTGAAGAAGACTCTCTTCGGCAAAAACGAAACGAACTTACAAATTCCATTAAACAATTAAAAAAAGATGGAAAATCAGATCAAATTCCAACCGTAATTAATGAAGCTAAAAAGATCCCTGGCCAAATTAAGGAACTTGAAGAACAAAGAGAACAAACAAAAAAACAACGAGATACATTATTACTTCAAATTCCAAATTTACTCCACGATTCCGTACCCTATGGTGAAGATGATAAAGGAAATGTAACTGTTGAAACGTGGGGAGAAAAACCATCATTTCCTTTTGAGCCACTCTCTCATGTAGATCTTGTAGACTCTTTACGGCTTGCCGATATTGAACGAGCTGCAAAAACATCAGGAGCTCGCTTTTACTTTTTACAAGATGAACTAGTAATCCTTGAACTAGCTATTATCCAACATGCGCAACAATTACTGCGAGAAAGAGGATATCGGTTAATCATTCCACCAACATTAGTAAAAGGATTTGTAATGGAAGGTGGAGGATTTTTACCAACATATCGAGATGATGTCTATAAAATTCAAGATGAAGATTTGTTTTTAGTGGGAACAAGTGAAGCACCGCTTGTTGGTATGCATGCTGATGAAATATTGTATAAGGATGATTTCCCACTTCGATATGCAGGTTTTTCAACTTGTTTTCGAACTGAAGCTGGAGCTCATGGAAAGGACACCAAGGGTATTTTCCGGACGCATCATTTTGAAAAAATAGAACAAATATCAATAACTAGCCCTGAACAAAGTTGGAAAGAACATGAGTATTTATTTGAAACCGCTGAATTATTCTGGCAATCACTTAAGATTCCTTATCGAAAGGTGAATATCTGTACTGGAGATCTTGGAATTGTTGCTTCTAAGAAATTTGATTTAGAAGGATGGTATCCATCACAAGAGACCTATAGAGAATTAGTATCAACAAGTAATTGTACTGATTATCAAACCAGGCGTTTAAAGATTCGATATCGAGAGAAGGATGGAATGCCAACTCAGATGGCTCATTCTTTGAATTCAACACTGATAGCCATCGAACGAGGGCTTACCTGCATTCTTGAAAATTATCAACAACAAGATGGAAGTGTGAAAGTTCCAGATGTATTACAAAAATATACAGGCTTTTCAGAAATAGTTGGGCAGAAAAAAAAGAAAAAAGAATAAATGATTTTTTTGTTTTTCTTATAAAGATATTGCATCGACAGGGCATTCATCAACGCAGGCACCACAATCAGTGCATGTGTCGGGATCAACCTTTGCCTTATCATCTAATGTGATGGCGTCAACAGGACAGGCATCAACGCAGACACCACATGCAATACAAGTATCCTCATCAACTTTAGCTGGCATGATTGGCAGTAATATCAAGGGGTTTTTAACTTTTTCTCCGTTTTATTAATGCATTAAAACCTTTTTTTAAACGAAAGATTTATATTATTCTATAATAGTAGTTATATTGTAGTTGGTGATGGAGCCCACCAGGGTATTACCAGCCTAAACCGCCACACCATTGGCTGACGGCCCCTATTTAATAAACAATGGTGATTTACTATGAAAAAAATGAATAGTATGTGTTGGCAGAACCTCTTTCTATCAAGACTCATTGTTTTTGAATTGTTGATTGGAGTTAATTTTTTATTACTAAGTTGGAGGCAGAACCATGAGCGCATTTGATAGATTAGAAAAAAAGATAGATAGGCTGGAACATTCAATTGAAAAAAACCGTGAAAAAATCGATGATTTGAAACATAAATGTAAAGATCATAAGATTAGTGAAAGTAAATTTGAATCTAAAAGTAAACATATACAATCAAAGATTCGTAATTTAGATTCCCAATTACGCGTGTTAAAAGGCAGTCTTGTTAAAAAGAAACACAAAACAGCTGAATAAGCAGAAAATTAAATCATTCAATTTTGATTACGTGGTATTTTAAAAAGAATTAAACGGAGGACTTTGAATGAAAAATAAGAGTATGGATTGTTTAAACTCATTAGTTTTTAGCTTAGAAAGTGATAGAACTGCAACACGGAAAATTTTTGTTCATGATAGTTAATATTTGTAGACGAACAATCTTCTTATAAAAAAGTAATTAAAATTATTCTATTTGATTTTGATTTAAGAATCCCTTGATGTCAAACCTCTATGCGTTTGCTAGTTAATTAAAATAAAAATGGGAATATTTCTTGTAACCATTGGATGAAGAAATTACAATTATTTTTTGGCATTGTTACTTCATAGGGTTCACTCCATTCACTCCAATCACCATTTACATCTTGTGTTCGAGCTGTGATTGAATAATCATCAGATTGATTCCATCTATGGGAAATCTTTAATTCTTCACCACTTTCCCATGGAATAGTACAGGATTCACCACCTTCTCTTTGTATTTCTCCATCTCCCCAATCAATTTCTAGGGTCATAAGCATATTTCCATCAGGATCTGTTGTTGTAAAATAATAGAAATGATCCTCTCTTATTTTTCCAGAGTGTGGTCCACGTATCTCTGGAGGATATGGAGGATTATTTGGCGATGATGAACTAATTGTTGATGATGGTTCAGCATTTACTAAGATTGTTACCGACATTAAAAGCGCTATAAGAATGATTATCCATTTTCTCTCATTCATAATATATTACCTTCCTTCAAACAAAAGATTTATTTATTGTACTTAATAATAACCTAAAAATAGTTAGTGTTTACCTCAAAAACAGATATATTGAGACCTGCGAATTACGCCTAATAGAGTATTGAAATTAGAACAACGTAAAAACATCAAGGATATCTCTAGAAACATCGCCCTCTCTGTTATATGCGATAGTTTTTATTGTATGAAGTCCCCGAGTTAACGTTGCTCTCCATTCAAAAGGAGATTGTTCATCGGTTATTTTGAGTTCGTCATCGACATAGAATTCGATTTTTTCAGTGTTTTCTGCAGAAACAGTGATATCAATCGGGCCGATGATTCTTGCTGCTGCTTTTTGAATGCTTGGAATATTTTGGAAAAGTTGGAAAAACTCCGTACCTTGAATATAGGAATGAAATATTTGCGGATGGGTTATATACACTTTTGGTACATCGGGTTGTATGTTTCCATATGCTCCGTCAATATACATTACACCGGTGCCTTCGCCATACCATTCAGCAAACCAAGTTGAATCATAATGCATTCGGATATATCCTTCTTCACCCCAGTTTGATCCACCACTGTTTTTTATGATCCAGCATTGATTCTCATCATCATAGCCGAAAATGGTCATTACATGCCCTCCTCTTCTCGGGCCAAATAAGTGTTTGTAGACTCCGCCAGTGTAATAGTTAAAATCTGTATATAAATTGAAACAAGCAGGTAACGGTCCATACTCGATTAATGCTTCTTTTATAGATGTTTCATCTCTATTTACCCAGCCCCATTCTGTGATTTTTACGGTTCTATCTTCCCATCCTTCAACGCTAGTATATGGGTAGTCGAATGGTCGATGTGGATCGGGGTAGCATCCCTCGTCTGGTACGCCATGTTCAATAAGATAATTCGCGGCATCTTCAATGTTTACATAACCTGCTCTATAAGTTCCACCTGCATAAAAATACAAGTGAGTCTCAGATAGATCTGGTGTGTATAGTTCTTCTACGTTGTATTGTAATTTTGTTTCTAATGCAGCACATAATGCATAGGCCTCGCAGGTTGGTGCTGGCGCTTGATTTTTAACTGGTGTTGAATAATCAACCCCTTCGATGTTGTTCCAACTAAAAAATGAGGGGAGGTCTGAAACAGGTTCTGATTCTGAAACAACGTTTGGTTGAAAAGAAATTATGAGTAGAAATAATGTGGTGAGGAGAACTATTTTTTTCATGCCAATCAATAATATATCGTATCTTCCATATTAAAATATGTGGGTTAATTTCACCTGGATGATAAAGATAAAATATTATTTTTTTATAGAATTACAAAAACATCAACGATATCTTTGGAAATATCTCCATCTGCATCATACGCAATGGTTTCTACCGTGTGAAGGCCCTTGGGTAAAGATGATTTCCATTCAAAAGGAGCAGAGTCATCTGTTATTTTGAGTTCGTCATCGACATAGAATTCGATTTTTTCAGTGTTTTCTGCAGCAACAGCGATATCAATCGGGCCGATGATTCTTGGTGCTGCTTTTTGAATGCCAGGCATTCCTCTTACGATCTGTGGTAGTTCGAAATTGAAAATGTACGAATAAAAGATTGTTGGTTTTTGAATAGATATTTTCGGAACTTCTGGTTTGTAGTTGCCATACACTCCGTCAACATAGATGATGCCGGTATCTCCCCCATAACATCCATCTATGAACATCTCGAGGTCATAACCCATATGAAACCAGCCATCATCACCCCATTGAGATCCCCAGCTATTTTTAACAAGCCAGCTTTGAGTGGTATCATCATACCCCATTAACGCTACCAAGTGTCCTCCAACGATTTCATCTGTTGATCGTCGATATATTCCTCCACTGTAATCATACATGTCATCATAAACATAGATGCAGATAGTAAGTGGTCCATACTCGATTAATGCTTCTTTTATGGATTCCTGATCATGAGGAACCCAGCCCCATTCTTTGATTTTTACGGTTCTATCTTCCCATCCTTCAACGCTAGTATATGGGTAGTCGAATGGTCGATGTGGATCGGGGTAGCATCCCTCGTCTGGTACGCCACGTTCAACTAGGTAGTCTGCTGCATCATGAACATTGACTCCACCTTGTTCATAGGTTCCACCTGCGTAAAAATATAAGTGGGTTTCTGAAAGATCTGGTTGGAAGAGTTCACCGGTTTCGTATTGCATAATGGTTTCAAGTGCGGCACATAATGCATAGGCTTCACAAGTTGGTGCTGGACTTTGATCTTTCATTGGAGTGGTGTAATCAACTCCGTTCAAATCTCTCCAGGAAAATGAAGTTGGAAGGTCCGTTGATTCTTGTGCTATTGGTATTGAGAGTGGAATATTGATTACAAACATGAGCAGGATTGAAAGGGTTATAATCATTTTTTTCATGGCTTGTCCCCAATTTATTATTGGATTGATTATATTTAAGCTGTTTGTTAGAGATTCTACTTTGTTTTTTTGAGATTCCCCAATAAAATCTTATAGGCCTAAATTGTTTAGGCTATCCAAAAAGTAAAGAGTTTTGATATGCCATCTGAAAGAACTGAAGATTATCTAGAAGCACTTGCATTGGTTATCGATGATAAAGGATTTGCCAAAGTAAAAGATATCGCTGAATACCTGAAAGTATCTCCATCAAGTGTTACTGAGATGTTTCAAAAATTAAAGGAAAATGGTTTCATTCATTATGAAAAATATCGTGGGGTTACGTTAACTGACAAAGGCCTAGATATTGCGGTAACAACTAAGAAAAAACATGAAACCTTACGGGAATTTCTTTGTATACTGGGAGTCCCAGAGCATATTGCTAATGAGGATGCTTGTAGGATTGAACACGTGGTGAACATGGAAACAATGAAACGCCTGACAAAATTTGTTTCATTCGTTCAAGATTTTGATGAAAGCCCACGTTGGCTAAATCATTTTAAACATTATTATGTTACTGGGACGCATTTTTCTTGTAAAAAATTTAGAAAGAATGATTCTAATGAAACTAATAAAACATAAACGTGTTTTTCGTTTAAAATACTGAAAAGAAGGTCAATGGTAAATATTTATTTATGATGAATTGATGTAATCTGACGACGTATCAGGAAAATTAATGGATTGGATGACGTATGACCGTATTAGAAAAAACAGAGTCAATTTGTCCCGGATGCTATCAGGAAGGAAACATCAATAAGATTGATGCGGAAATCATCGAAGAAGATGGCAAGGTTTGGATTCAAAAAACTTGTGACCAACATGGAACGTTTAAAGATATTTATTTTAATGATTCGAATTTGTACAAAAAATGGATTCAATACAAGGTAACTGGTCTTGATTCTCCAGATGTAAAAACTAACGTTCTTGATTTTCCACCTTTGTATGATATTCATAAATCTCAGAGTGTGTTAACAAATTTACTTGTTACTAACCGATGTAATCTTCGTTGTAGCTATTGTTTTATGAATGCAGGTGCCTCTGGATCGGTGTATGAGCCAACGCTTGATCAATTGCGTGAACTCATGGAACAAGCTAGAAGTGAGCGACCATTGGGTTCTAAAGCAATCCAAATAACTGGTGGAGAACCAACCGTTCGTGAAGATTTGCTTGATATTGTCAAAATGGCAAAAGAAGTCGGTTTTTCGCATGTACAAGTGAATACGAATGCTTTGAAACTTGCTGATAGTGCTGAATATTGTAAGAAATTAAAAGAAGCAAAAGTAAACACTATTTATATGAGCTTTGATGGTGTCACAAAGGAAACTAATCCTTGGATTGAGAAGAATAAACAAGCGATTGAGAATTTGCGTGAAGTGAATTTAAAAATTGTGCTTGTCCCTGTATTGATTGGCGGTCAGAACTTATCTGAAACGGGTAAAATTGTTCGTTTTGCTCTTGATAATATGGATATTGTGCGTGGAGTTAATTTTCAGCCAATATCATTTTGTGGGCGTATTAAGAAATTGAAAGATAAAAAACGTGAACAGCAACGTGTTGATTATGTAAACATGATGAGGGCTATAGAGGCGGAGTTTGATGGTCAAATTTCTGAGGATGATTTTTATCCTGTTCCATTTGTATTTCCAGTATCTCGGTTGATTGAGATGTTGAAGGGTGAAACCCAAGTTGAATTTACAGCTCATCCTGGTTGTGGCGGGGCAACTTATCTGTTTGTGGATGATGATGGGAATCCTCTTCCGGTAACTCGGTTTATTGATGTTGAGGGCTTGTTGTCTTTTATTGAAAAAGAAAGTGAGATTTCTGGTCCATTTAAGAAAGCACGTGTTGCAGCTGCATTTTTACGAAAAGTGGATGATTTTGTTGATTATGATAAGGCACCTCAAGGTTTTGATTTGAAACAGTTGTTAAAAGATGCTACGATTGGTGGAAGTTATGATTCCTTGCGTGGTTTTCATTATAAAAGTTTGTTTTTGGGATCTATGTGGTTTCAGGATCCATTCAATTTAAATATCGACCGACTTAAACGTTGTGTAATTCATTACACAACTTTGGAGGGTATCGTGCCGTTTTGCGCCTATAATGGATTGGGTGTTGGCGATGCAATTCGTGAGAAACATTCTATTCCAATTAAGGAATGGGAGAAGCAAACTGGTCGAAAAATGAAGGATGATTTACGAAAGGATGTTCCATTAACTTAAATTTAATGGTTCCATTTTTCCCTTTTTTGATCAAACTTTTTGATGATGTTGTAATAGATGAGTTTTTCTCCTAGAGAAGACAATATTTTTTTTTGAGTCAAATGTAATGTTTCCCCAATGATATTTACACCTGTTGACTCATAGTGTACGAGAATCCCAAATAGAGATATTTCCTTCAAATAGCACCAATATCTTTCACAAATATTATCAGTTAAATTTAAATATTAGTTAAGTATAAACTAACTTCATGGTGTTATTAACAACTCGCGATAGAGAATACCTTAGAATCATATACCTCCTCAATGGCGCAGATCAACCAATTGGGCCTGTGAAATTATCAAAAAAAATCGGAGTGAGCAAAGTTTGTGCATTTCAAAAAATGCATCGATTACAAGCATTAGGATATGGAACATATATTCTTCGTAAGGGATTGAAACTAAACAAAAAAGCAATTAGTATTGTAGAAAAAGATGTAAAACGACATCATATCATTGAAGCATTTCTTCAAAAAAAACTCGGATTAACACATCAACAAGCCTGTATCGAAGCCGAACAATTAGATCATTCAATGAGCCAAAGATTATTTAATAAAATAAACACAAAAGAAACCAGTTCCACTCAATCATGCTGTCGTTATAATCCCAAACATAAACTCAAATATGCTGATTTAAAAAATTGTCCATGGATTCAACGATCCCTCTGTGAAACGTTGGATGGTGAAAAAAAATGAACAGGAAAAAAATAATAAAGATAAATGAGAGTGTGCTAATGATACTCATTCTTTTTTCTATCTTATTTTTAAGTGGTTGTACGAATTCAACCAACAATGATGGTCAACTCTCCATAGTTGTTACCATTATTCCTCAAAAAGAAATGGTTACCGAAATAGGTGGAGAATACGTTGAAGTCTCTCTGATGGTGCCTGCTGGTGAATCACCACATAGTTATGAGCCCACACCTGAACAAATCATTAATGTTGCTCAATCTTCAGCATATTTTACCGTTGGATCTGGAGTAGAGTTTGAATTAACTCATCTAGAAACCATCCAGGAACAAAACCCAGAATTAACAATATATGATTGTTCAAAAAACATTGATGTGCTTTCTTTCGATCAACATTATGGGAACGAAAACTATCAAGAAAGTGATCATGGAGGAACCGATCCTCACGTATGGACTTCTCCAGTTAATTATAAGAAAATGGTAAATGTAGTGTATGAAGGACTTATTGAAATCGATCCCGATCATCAAGATGTATACCATCAAAACTATCAGGATTATATCTCTAAAATCGATTCATTACATGAAAATATCTCCAATATGCTTTTACCATATGACGGAAACACATTCATGGTCTATCATCCCTCATGGGGATATTTTGGGGATACCTATTATCTGAAACAAATTGCGATTGAAGACGAAGGAAAACAACCCGGTCCAGCTGGAATCGCAGCTATTATCGATCAAGCAAAAAATGAAAGTATATCTGTTATTTTTGTTTCTCCACAATTTGATACATCAAGTGCAGAAACAATAGCTGAAGAAATCAATGGAGAAGTAATATCAGTTAATCCATTAATGACAGATTACCAGGAAACCTTACAAACACTGGCAGAAACATTAGTTGAAGGCTATTCATAAACAATATAAACTTGGTATAAGCCAAATAATTTATAATCAATAATCATTTGATAAAAAGAAGGTGGTTGGCATGGGAAATGATTCAAACGTAGCAATTGAAATAAAGAATCTTTCTGCAGGATATGATTCAGAAACTATTATTGAAAATGTCAATCTACAAATCAATCATAAAGATTTTTTTGGTATCATTGGTCCAAATGGGGGCGGTAAATCAACACTTCTCAAAGCAATACTTGGTCTCATCCCTATTCAAAAAGGAAGCATACACATTTTTGGTAAACCACCTGAACGAGGTAGAAAATACGTTGGGTATGTACCACAATATGCAGAGTTTGATAAACACTTTCCAATCTCTGTTTGGGATGTTATTCTAATGGGACGTCGGTCCATTCGAGGCATATCTCCATGGTATTCTCAAAAAGACAAACAAGCCGCAGAACATGCACTTAAAAAAGTAGAACTTTTAGATTGTAAAAACAGACATATCAGTGAACTTTCTGGGGGCCAACGCCAACGAGTATTCATCGCTCGGGCCCTTGCAGCTAATCCTCGAATTCTGCTGTTAGACGAACCTACGGCAAGCGTAGATAAGGATATGCAAGAAACAATTTATCAATTCTTACAAGAAATCAACAAAAAAATTACCATTGTATTAGTTACTCATGATATCGGTGTTTTAAGCTCTTATGTAAATCGTGTTTCTTGTATGAACCGGTATTTATTCACTCATGATGATGATCGATATATTTCTGCAGAGATGATTGAAAAAGCCTACAGTTGCCCAGTTGAACTTATTGCTCATGGGGTTCCACATCGAGTACTAGTGAATCATAATTCGAAAAAAAGAAAGAAAACGGAGGACTCATGATGGATTCATTGATCGGCCTTTTTTCTTTACCATTTGTACAAAGAATGTTCATCGCTGGATTACTTGCAAGCATTGCTTGTGGTATCATTGGAAGTTTGATTGTGGTAAAAAGAGTTGTTTTTCTTAGCGGTGGGATTGCTCATGCTACATTTGGAGGGATTGGACTTGCGTATTATTTGCAGTATACCATGAGTTGGATGTGGCTAGATCCCTTGATTGGTGCTCTTATTTTTGCAGTGCTTACCGCGGGTATAATGAGTCTTCCAGTCGTAAAATCCCGTCTTCGAGAAGATTCAACCATTGGAGTGCTTTGGGTGATTGGAATGGCACTTGGTGTATTATTCTTAAATGGAGTAGATCGGAGTGAAATCATTGTGCAAGACCCGGTAAGCATTCTCTTTGGGAATATTTTACTGATTCAATCATCAGATCTCTTTTTAATGGGTGGGTTAGTGATTGCAATCTTTTTGATTGCCATTTTCCTTTTCAAAGATCTTCAGATTTTAACCTTTGATGAAGAATTTGCTCGTATCAGTGGTATTAAAGTACCAATGCTTAACTTCGTCTTACTGCTCTTGGTTGCTTTTACTACCGTAGTATTAATCAAAGTAGTGGGAGTTGTCTTAGTAATAGCTATGCTTACTATTCCTGCTTCAATTTCAGGATTATTTACTAAGGATTTAAAGCAAATGATGATATTTGCAGTTGGCATTGGATTGATTATTAACATAGCTGGTTTACTTTTATCATTATGGTACAATCTACCACCTGGTTCAACCATTGTTCTCTCCTTAGGAATTGTGTTTTTGTTAGCTTTAATTGGAAAGTTTTTACTGCAACAGGTTATGTTCAAAAATCCAAATA
>CAZYLG010000071.1:0-11131 GCA_964648565.1 uncultured Thermoplasmatales archaeon | reverse complement strand
TGTTGGTGCATTAATAGCATTAGGAATCTTTTTACTTGCTATTATGAAAGCATAATCAAAAAAACATCAACCAATATTTTCTTTTTCTTTTTTTTAACACTCTTTTTTCGGTAAATATTATTGGTTTTTTCTATACGCAGTTTATCCTATAAAAACAATTAAATGTAATTTTTGTATGTATCTTTAGATAAGAAGTGACGTAGGATGGGACACTAGATCAAATAATTGTGTTTCATAAGATATAAAAACATCAAAAAATAGGAGACAATAAAGATGGGTTTAATAGGTGGATTAATGGGAAACGCTGGCGTCGTTGACGCTGAAGAAATTCAAAACGAATATGGAAATCTTTTAGCAGAAAATGAACGAATTGAAATCGGTTTTAAACTGGTTAGAGACATGTTTATCTTTACAGACAAACGATTAATCCTTATTGACAAACAAGGTCTGACTGGTAAAAAAACAGATTATTTATCCGTTCTTTACCATAGCATTTCCCGATTTAGTATAGAAACCGCAGGTCATTTAGACTTAGACGCAGAACTTAAAATATGGGTTTCAAGTGCACAAATGCCAGCGATACAAAAACGATTCAACAAAAAAGTAAATATTTACGATCTACAAAAAGTCTTAGCAACGCACATCTAAAAAAAATTATTTTTACCTTTTTTTCTTTTTTTTTAAAATTATGAATTTTGATTAAACGATTTTTTTTACCATAGATAAAAAATAAGAATGAATCCTATCATCAAATGATAATTCCGGATGAAAAGTTAATGCTAACAAATTATCTTGCTGAACTAATACCGGTTTTTGAAACGAATCAATCGCAAGAACAGTTATATGTTCATCCCAAACATCCGTAATCACTGGCGCTCGAATAAACACAGCAGGAAACAAGGACTCAGACGGATCAATCGATGAAATATCAAGGTCTTGTTCAAATGATTCCTTTTGCCGACCATACGCATTCCGCTGAACCCTCATCTTCATCAATTCTAACAATTGAACATGATCATCAGATGCTTCTAATTCACTTGCAAGTAGAATACAACCCGCACAGGTTCCCATAATCGCTAATGAATCATTAACCGCCCGATGTTTCAATTCATCAAATAAACCAGAAGACCGTAACACTCGAGAAATAGTCGTACTTTCACCACCGGGAAGAATAACACCCTTAACTCCATCAAGAGAATCATTTGGCCGTATAATTTTTACAGTACCGTTAACATCACTATCAGAAAAAACCTGTTTCATCATCGCAACATGCTCAGAAACAGCACCTTGAATACCTATAACACCAATGATAAATTCGTCCTTTACCATCCTCTCTCCTGCAACCGTTGCTCATCAGGAATATCCTCAATATTAATGCCCACCATTGCCTCTCCTAGATTCTTACTCACCTCAGCAACCACTTCTGGTTCATTATAATGAGCCACCGATTCAACAATTGCTTTCGCACGCTGCTTAGGATTACCAGATTTAAAAATACCTGAACCAACAAACACACCATCACTACCAAGTTTCATCATCAACGAAGCATCCGTAGGAGTTGCAATACCTCCAGCAGCAAAATTGACCACGGGTAATCGCTGCAATTTTTTAACTTCCTCTAACACCGTAAAAATTTTTTTCTTCACATCTTTATACGAAAAATCATGAAACACTAAACTTGTTTCATCAGGTGTAGAATCCGTTAATGTTTCAAACGCAGTCACATAACTTTTCGCATACATTTCAGATAAATCAAGCAAATATCCTTCATCAACATCTTTTAATAATTGAATCATACGAGTAACCATTCGTTGATGCCGTACTGCTTCAATCACATTACCCGTTCCAGCTTCACCCTTTGTCCGAATCATAGCAGCACCCTCCCAAATTCGACGAACTGCCTCACCAAGATTCCGACAACCACACACAAATGGAATTGTGAAATCATGTTTGTTAATATGATAAAACGGATCAGCAGGAGTCAACACTTCAGATTCATCAAGCATATCTACACCAAGTGTTTGTAATGCTTCAGCTTCAGCAAAATGACCAATACGAGCCTTTGCCATCACGGGAATAGATACTGAATCAATAATCGTTTCAATCACTGAAGGATCAGCCATTCGAGCGACACCGCCATCTTTACGAATATCAGCTGGTACTCGTTCAAGAGCCATGACCGCAACAGCTCCAGCATCCTCAGCGATTTCAGCTTGCTTAGCATTGGTCACATCCATAACCACGCCACCTTTTTGCATTTGAGCAAACCCTTTTTTCAACAACGTTGTTCCATATCGTAATTGAGAAATATCTACTTTTTTCATGATGCCGTCCCCACTACATATTTATGGGCAAAAAACCAATAACAACAACTCATTATTAAGCACTGTGGTTTTACCTATTCAATAGAAAAAAAGAAATGAAGATTTATTAGATGGATTCCACTGAACCTAACCAGTTAAAAATCATCACGCACCGTTTCAAGAATTTCTTTGCCAAAAGGAGTAATACCATACAATTTGATATCTTTTCCTCCTTCTTTTAATTCAACAATGTTTAATGAAAGCAATGATTCCTCTTTACGATAACGGGATTCCATACCACGAATCGCTCCAATAACATTAGTGGGTGTGGTTTTCACATGATGAGCGATTTCTGAAGTATAACTCGAGCTTGGACTAATATCAAAAAGATAATTTGCTATCTTCCGCCGGACACTACTCCGCCGAAGCGCCCGAATCACAAGCGGCCGTTTGGACTCAACAGAATCCTGATTAAATCTTTCTTCCTGCATCCCATCCATATTGTCTTCACTATTTCCTAATGCGGTTCTTGTTTATAAAACACTCGATTTATTCATCTATGAGTGCATATGTAGATATGTATGCAAACTGTTATAAAATCCGTTCAATGTTCTCAAGAATAAGACCTTGCTCTGAGATTTCATAACGAGCAGTACCAATCTTTTTAGCATAATTTCGAATTTTTTTAACGGATAACAACCGTTCAAACGAGGTTCCTTTGCGAACCACATCAAGTTCTAAAATACAATCAGCTAATGATTCAAGATTCCGTTCGATTTGTGTTCCAAAAATACCACGAGTTAAAATCAAAATCAAGACTCCTCGTTGTTGAGCAGCATTAATCTTTCCAGCTTTGACCGTATGAAGCACATCATCCGTATGATATCGGTCTAAGAAAAAATCAAGACCATTAACAATAATTTTTTTAGAAGCATTATCTCTTAAATGATGAGATAAAACAGCTAAATAATCCTCTTCACCCGTATGCTGAGCCGGGACACCTTGTGATCCTTGTTCAATTAATTCCTTAATTTTCGTCCGGGAACGCTGTTGATGAATGGAAATACGTTTAGATTCACCTTCCCTCACATGATCTAAATGTTTCTGAGCGATATCTTCAAAAACAATATTGTTTGTATCCCAAGAAAAAGATTGCATAGTTTCAATTATTTCATCTTTCGTTTCATCCGTGGTAATATACACTGGATCATCCGCAGTTGCAAGTTGTTTGGTAAAAATCTCAATGTTAGTCCCTGGAATCGCAGAGATTAACGTGGTAAATCCTTTTTGTAATCCTCCACCAAGAAGATTATCTAATTTCTGAATACCGGTACTTACAAAGTCTCGTTGCATAGAAGACATACCATCGAATTTTTTCTCACTAATCTCAGTAATTACTTCAGTCATATGCACTAAATAAAACTTTCTTTTAGTTTGATAATCTTTTCATTTTTCAAATACAACATCTTATTCATATACTCATTCATTTCCTCTTCAAGACAAAGAGAGATCGTATGCGTATTATACAAATACAAATTATTAAGCAAATGACTAAAAAACTCTGTTACCAACAATCCATCATTATATAAGCTCAGCGTACTCAATGCATCTAACACAACTGTTGGTTGCTGCTCTTCACCATACTTTTTTACGGTATTTACAATAGTTAAAATCAACTGTTCCAATTGACTAGGACTATCTAAAAAATAACAACGATCATCATTTGTTTGAATGCCAGCAGCTCGGCTTACCGCATCAATAAAAGAAATTGAAGAATCAGTGATTGCATCTTTGAATTGCCGATTAATTAAATGAAATGGTTTCGTAATCGTAACATAAATCCATGGTTGATCAGGGTTAGATCGAATAACATCAAAAAGAGCATGGGTTAACTCATCGTAATTATTACTTGGAAGCACAATACCAACAGATTGATACGTTCCAGTAGCAGTTAAAACCCGGTCTTTTAAGCCTTCAATAAGTGAACTTTCCATTCTTTTTTCACCCTCTTGATTTCAACAACGGCGTTATTTCAACACCCTGTGAGGAAGAAATAGCAAGTGCTACCTTACTCCGACTATGAGACGTTCCCCTCATCTTAATTAATTGCAATGTTCTAATCAAATCACCCTTTCGATCCACATCACCAAGATACATGATTCCATCAGCAATAAATTCCTCAATACCATACTTTGAATATTGAACGCCACCATCTCTAGATGGAGGAACTTCACTGGTTAAAATCGTGGTACATCCCATCGCAGCAAGAGAAGAACCCAGTTTAAAAATAAAATCACGAATCATCTCATTAGTTTTTAACCGGTAACACAATGCAGTAATAGAATCAATGACTAACCGTTTCACCTGTAATTCATCAGCAATATCCTTAAGCACATCAAGCAAAGCACTTGCATCCTCCACTGAATACTTCTCAGCATCAAGACCAAGACGTTCACTAATGATCCGAAGATCGATAATATTCACATTCCCTTGCTCAATCATTTTTTTATCATAAAAAGAAAAATTCTCCATGTTCTTCGTTAACTTAAACAAGGGTTCAGTAATCGTAAAAAACACACCACGCTCACCCATCTTCGCACCATTTGCTAAAAACTGCATACTCAATGTTGTTTTTCCAGATCCACTACTTCCAACCATTAATACTGTATTTCCATTTGGAATTCCGCCACCAAGCTTTAGATCAAGTTCACTGATACCTGTTTTGCAAAATTCATTTGACTCTTCAACATGATCATGGTGTGCAGTATTAACTACATCATCATTTTGAAATGCAACCATCCTTTTATCATCCCATCTTCTCTGTGTTACTTAAAACGTATATAACCCTCAAATATAAAGCTTAAGGTCTTATTCTAATGTAATGAAATTTCTTTTTATTTTATGGAGTATACGGCTGTCGACTCACGGATTCATTTCCATAAACGATCCAATCGATTGTGATTTTGGAGAATGGTCTCAATTGAGAAACCATAATCTTTAAACTCAATTCATCAGAGTTTTCTGTCATCCATTCAGCTGAAACAGAAGCCTGATGAAAAAGTGATGATTCGTTAGAAACCCTAATTTCAAAATGATCTCTATCAAGATCATTCGTATTTTCTATAGAAACAATTTTTTGAAAACAATCTTCAGAGAACGGACCTGATCGATTAAAAACAACAGATCCAAAATCTATTTTAGAAGACTGCATTATTGAATCACCACGTAAAAAATTAACAATGGTTTCAGCAATTATATCTCGAGCACCACCTTCCTCTAGATCACGAAATACTGATTCATGTTGTTTCACACCATAATAAACAACAGTCCCCTGGTTGATATATTGTGCCGGCAAGGGAACGGTTCCATCATCTAACACTCGAGGAAACATATCGCCAAAGCCAGCATCAAATAAAGGATCTGCTGGAAAAGGTTCACCTGAAATAAAGTTTAGTAATTCTTTTTCAGAAGCAATCCATGCTGCTTCACTAGAACTATCAACCGTGATAACATCAATGAATCCATCTGGTTTACTATAATTCATCACGGTCGTACCCATAAAAGGCAACAAAAACGAAGGATACTGATATCCAAAAAAAGCATTGCAATAACGATCAAAAGACGTTAATGGACTATTAATGGTAATCACAGAATCAATACGATCCTGAACACCAAATGATTCATCAGCCGTTAGATGAACTGCAACTTTCCCGCCCATACTCACTCCAACTATTACGATATTTCCAGATGGATTCCAATCACTTATTTCTTCGGCAACATTACCTGCCCAAGTATCTACTGATTCACTATCTGGTAAATGTGGATACCAATAATCAAAATCGATATCATAACTAGAAAAAAGATCACTCATTACATCTTTTAATGGCATTAGCACGTTTGGTGTTTCAGGCATCCCATGCAAAAACAAGACATGAATATTGGTAGGTTCTTTTGATGACTGAACCGGAAAAACTATTGAGATAAGACAGAATATTAAAATAAAAATAACCAATATAGAAGAAAAAGAATCCAATTTACTTTTTTTTAAATTCATGATAAACCAACAAAAAATTATATGATAAAATAATATAAAAACATGTTGAAGTATGGAAAATAACTATCTTTAAAAAAAATAAATAGTTCAATAAATTTGTTGAGAAAAAAGCATTACACAAATGCTCTAGTTGATCGGGGCATTAAATCAACATTCAAAAAGGGAATAGTGAAGAAATATGGAGTATCTAAAACACCATAAATAATTTTAGGAAACACTCGCTGTTTCTGCCAAAAATTATTATTCCAGGAACAATATGAATTTCTAAAAAACGCATGAATTGAATTATCAATAAAATCATTATTTGACACTTTGTTATGTATGCCAAAGTAGCCTTTAAGCAACACACCATATCCCCGATTCTCAGTGAAAACATTATTGGTGATTAAACAAGAAAGACCGCCCCCACCATTTAGGATAATACCGCCCGGTTCAAAGGAATGTTGATATGAAATCCAGTTATTACCATTGTTTTCAAACACATTAGATGAAATAATCACTGATGAAGACTCTGCATAAAAACCAATATGATTATTGCCTGAGAACATATTATTCTCAATAATGCCTTCACCATCAATTAACCAGGCACCAATGCTACACTCAACGAAGGTATTGTCCCTAATCGTTGCTTTTCCATGTATAAACGCAGCGCAAGTAAACCGACTAAAATCAGCTCGAGATGAAAACGTATTATTGTAAAGAACATAATCTCCATCTGCGATACCAAAAATACCGTACGTATCATGATCTGTAAACACAAAATCATTATTGGAAAGATACACGGATCCAATCTTCATTGGAAAATATAAGCTCTTTTCATTTCTTACAAACTTTGAATTAACAATAAATAAATTCGTTGTTTCAACAGCATAAATACCTACTTGATTATCTGAAATGATACAATCAGAAATCGTAATGTAATTTGAATTTTTAATGTGAATCCTACAAGATTCAGGAGACAATGCATCATTTTTAATCGTGAATTGTTGAATCGTCACTCTATTAGCATTTATTCGAATTGGTCCTCGACCATTTTCGCCATCAATAATTGTTGTTTCTTTATTCTCTCCGACTAATCTAATTGTCTTTTCTATATTAAGATACTCGTTGTATCTGCCAGCGTTTACATAAACAACATCCCAATCAGATGCTGCAGCAACACCTTTTTGAATAGTATCAAAATGAGTAACATTCCAACCTTCAGTTTCAGAAGAGAAATCGTCATCAACATAATAATAATTCGAATTCAAATAATCCTGTCTTTTTTCAAATACGGGCATTTCAGGATCGCCAAGTAAATTAAATGTATAATAACACCAACGATATGCAGGATCACTCATAGCATCGGCAGCAAAAGATTCCTTTGAAAATTGATGTGCCATACCGATATGATCAACATTGCAATAAAACAAATTACGGAAGATCTCTTCTATTATCTCACCAGAATATTTGTGCGCATCTTCCAAACTTGTAAAACCTCTGCGAGAATTAAACAAACAAGCAGATGCACCACCATATGGATTCAATAAAATCGTTTCAGCAATACTATCCTGATGATCGAACCCTCCACTGTTACAAGCAACAGAGGTGTGAATCGGAAAAAAATTATTTTTCAACATTGAAACACTCTGATATGAGGTAAACACTTGAGTAGGCCAAGAAACATAATATTGATCATACTCGCCATTACCCGTATGCTGAACAATAAGATTGTCATCTGAAAAACGATTCATATATTCAGACGACGAAATCGATTCGTTTCTTTGATACAACCTGTCGATTTCAAAATGGGAAGGAATCCACTGAGCACAATGTTCTGTGATAACCGTTGAATCAGGATCGTTATTTGTATTGATTCCTGATTGATGTAAAAGAACCTTTTGAGGTCTATCCGTTGTTTCAAAAGTAATAACTTTATTGATGAACGTTCCAATTTCTGCTTTATTTTCAACTGGAGCTCTTCCAACATACACTTCAGTAAAAAGATCTGATTCATCAGCAAGGGAATGTGTTGCGTCCTCACCATAGATGCCGTCATTATCCATATCCCATGAACCATCTAAACCAGCGTAATAAAGATCTGAGGGAATAGCATTATCCTGAAGCAGGGATCCTTCGTGATCAATTGCTTCGCCCCATAAACCTCTATAAGGAATCACACTTACATCACCGCCAAGCAAAACATATTCAGTCTGCCAGTTTCCATAAGCATACTTAATACATTCTCTAATTTTTTGTTGCATATCTTTTCCGTAAAATCTTTGGTTAATAAACGAAAAATTAACGGATCTTGCTGAAATATATTGTTCTTTATAGGTTATCAGTGAGTTAAAATATGGTTCCAATTCATCGGATGTAATAATGATATAAGCGTAAGTTTCGCTTTCATCGCTACTACTTTGACTATTAGAATTACAAAGTTTTTCATAATTATCTATCATTGAGGGATTCTCAACAATATTGGCAATATATCGTTCATCGTTAAGATTATTCCTAAGAAGTGTATGATCCTGGTTTTTTTCAACGATATTAATCGTAAACGAAATATGACTTGAAAAAAGAAGTGAATCATCTGAAGAATTATATCTGCAAGGATGCAAATTAAGATACAAAATATGATATCCTTTTGATCTTCCAATACCAACAAATTCAATAGTTTCAGAAGGAATTAACGGACCATTATTCATTTTTTCATTATCATCAAACCAATTTTCAAATCTATTATTAGTGGATTTATCATTATTAATTTGCACAGGATAATTTAAAAAAATTTTTTCTGAAGATTCAGAATAAGATATATTTTTAAATTCTGTATTTGGTGGAATTAAAATAGAAATGGTTTTAATTGGTAGATGAGGTTTTCCTGGAAAAGTATTTGATGAAAGATTTTCCACCGTTACTTTGGTGAATATCTCCTTAGAGATGTTTACGGAAGATAGATCGGGTTCAGTAAATGTATAGACAAACTCTAAAACATGATTTTCATCCTCTGATGAATCATGTTGCATTTGAAGTCCAGATAAAGTTTGAGCATTAAAACTAAGAAAAATTACCAAAATAAGAAATAGTGTTACCATGTCTTTTTTAATGAATCTAATCAAACCTATCTGCCTCTCCTTGGATAATTGAGATATGAATTATTGTTAATATATAATATAACGTAACATATACAATATAAATCTTTCTAGGAATGGGCAATGAATAGGAATAAACCGCTAAATTAAAAAAAGATTGAAAAAACGATTTAACTTCTAATCAATCAAAGATGATTGAAATAAATCAAATCGTTCAAAAAAAAGAGTAAAAACAGTCATCCAAAAATATTTTGGCATCGTAATAGATAATGGATCAGACCAATCACTTTCAGCACCTAGAGAATCCTTTGCTTTCACTTTCACCTCAAAATCTCCTTCTTCACTCCAAATATGAGATACTTGACAGATTTCATTAGACCTAAATGGACCTAACCAATCTGAGGTTGATCCATCTCCCCAACTCCATTTATAAAAAACTTCATCAGCATTGGGATCAACTGTTTTTGTTTCATACACATATTCATTATCAATTTTTCCATTTCTTCTTCCACTTGGTTTATCAGGAGTTTCAGGAGGACCTTGTGGTACATACCTAGCTAAATCTGATACGGTTGCAAGAATCAAACGAGAAACATTTGATGCATACCACGGATTCATATTATGTATAGTATCCTGAGGTGAATGATAATGGGGATTCATTTCGTATTCAAAATAAAATATAGCATCATACTCAAACGTATGAAACGAAGCATGGTCACTTCTGCCTGAACTTCCTCCATGAACGATATCTAAATTAATCAAGGTATCATACTGAGAACTCAATTCGGAAGAACGATCTCTAATCCATGACGACTCGTCGTTATCAAAAACAACAACTTTTTCTTCACTATCTTTATTTGGTGCATAACCCATCATATCTGCATTAAACACACCAACGATATTATCCTCATTTTGATATGCCTCTTGAGCATAACGATAACTACCATGAAGTCCTTGTTCCTCACCTGAAAAAGTTACAAATCGCACCGTATGTTCAAAAGAATACCCATTCATTGCTTCAGCAGCAGAAAGTACAGCTGCGGTTCCAGCGCCATTATCATCAGCACCAGGACTAACATAAACACTATCATAATGCCCACACACGATATAGATTTCGTCACTATTTGGATTCGCACCAGGTAATGTAGCCTCAATATTGCTCCCAAAAATACTACTGGTTGCAGACCAATTCTGATATCGAACTTCTAACCCCATCTCTTGAAACTCTTGGTAGATCCACCGTCCTGCATCTTCACAAGACTCACTTCCCGTCACGCGCGGACCAAAAGAGGTAAGATTTTCAATAAATCCTAAAACCATGTTTTTGTCAATTTCCTTAACAATGTTGGTTAGGTCATTACTTACCTGAATTGTATTAATGATTGGTTGATTAGTATTATAACGTGGAGGGTAGTCTTTTAAAAGTAGTTCGAATGGTGATAATTCTTCAGTATTATTAGTAAGTTCGCCAGGTAACGGAGGAATAGGATGTCCATTATTCTGTGTATCTCCCGAATTTTTTTCTGGTAGCATTAGTTCGTTTGAATAAACGTTTTGCATTCCAAAAGATGAAGGAACTAACAAACAAAAAGTCACAAAAAAAATCAATAATTTATATCGCATCAAACATTCACAATTAATATTAAGATAGTAAAAGTATTAAAATCTTTTTATACTACTCAGAGATAATTATAAATAAT
>CAZYLG010000070.1:0-11359 GCA_964648565.1 uncultured Thermoplasmatales archaeon | reverse complement strand
AGCAAGAACTGATTTATGGTCCTACTCAGATTGAATCTCGGATTGATCAAGACACAGAGATTTCGCAGAGGATGACCTTGTGGAGTCAGTCTGGTTCACGAGTTATCCGGGGGAATTTACTGGTGATTCCTATTGATGAATCATTGTTGTATGTTGAACCGGTTTATCTGAGAGCCTCAGGAAACAGTTCAATTCCTCAGCTGAAACGCGTGATTGTTGCTTATGGTGATCGGTTGGCGATGCGAAATGATTTGAATACGTCTTTGCAAGCGGTTTTTTCTGAGGAGATCAATGAAACCATCCCTGATGATCAACCACCTATTGAGGGAGATATTCAGCAGTTAATCGCTCAGGCGATAGATATCTATGATGAGGCGACAGTATTGCTTCAACAAGGTGATTTTTCAGGTTACGCAGAGAGCATTGAACAACTTGGAGATATCCTTGATGAAATCGATCAATTACAAGGAGATCAAACTGGTTAAACAGGAATGTATCCGGATATTTTAAAAAAGTGATCTGTTGGGCGATGGTATGTTGGAAAGTACTCATATATCTTGGATGAAGATTATTTTCATTCAGAATGGTCATGATGTTTACAAAGAGATGAGAATAAGACAACATGTTTAAAATATATGTCAAATGACACTTCAGTAAAATATCAAAAAGATACGTATATTTGAGTAATTTGAATTCCATTATCCAGTAATCTTTCGATGTTAACCCTCTTGCTTTTCCTTCTCTATTTAAGGAACCGTCTTATAATCCAGATCAATACTGGAAGAATAATAAATGCCATTAAATTACCGGTGTTCCCTGCAAATGACAAAACATCAGCAAAATTTCTTACCCCTGCAAGATAAACAATAACTGGTGGAACTGCCGTTAGCGCCCATGCAACTGGTCTCTTTAACCCAAGAAACTCTTTGCTATTGCTTTGCTGAGCAATTCCTAAGCCGATATAACTTGTTGTAATCGCAATTAACGGTAATGCATTACCTACAATAGTTCCCATTTTTTGATAAATAGACTCAAGTCCTTGAGTTGCTACCTGAGGCGTATTTTTTCCAAAAACCATTAAGAAAATAATCATAAAAACTGCATAAATCACAGTTGGAATAAGAAAGGCTAAGATAATTACTTTCTTTGTTTTCTCATAACTTCCCAGACCCTGGTATACATCGGGTATAACCGTATGAAATCCAAATGCAAAAATGACAACACCAATCATAGATAATACGCCACCAAGATCTACATAGAGTGCATTTTCAACATTTGCATGTGGAAGAAGCATAATCGTTACCCCTATGAAAAGACCAAGCAATAAAAGATTCATAATTACCTCTGTTTTTCCACTTGCTTCCAAACCCGAGTAAATTACTGTTGAAGCAAATACCCAGAATAATAAAGCACCAATGACTTCATTGATTCCGAATAAATTCGTTAAAATACTTCCCATTCCAGAGACATAAGCAAGAAAAGCACCAAATCCCATAATCATTATACTAAGATACATGATCCATCCACCAACGTTACCAAGATTATTTTGCGCAATGGTACTCATTTGAGCTCCACCCCTGTCAGCAGATAATTTAAGGACGATGAACGCAGTGAAAAGCATAAGTAGCATAACACCAAATAAAATGAAAATCGCGGGGATGAGACCGGTTTTTGATGCAGCGTATGGTAATCCCAGAACACCAGCACCAACTAAGGTACCGATAAGTATTGCTAAGCCTTCAACTGGCTTGATCCTTCGTTTTTCAACTTTGGCGGTAGATATCCGAAAAGTAGTGATTTTCGTCTTTTTTCTTATTATGTGAAGCAGTATTCGTTCTCGCTGTAATCTTCTTCTTTTCAGTATCTTCGTTTTTCTCGCATTGTTTTTTTTGGCGGAAGATGAAGAGTTGTTTTTAGGAGTTTTTTTTGACATTGGTCTTATAAAAAAATGGGGGTTTATTCGAGTTCACTGGATTCTACGACGATAGCAGTTGTAGTGTCAATAACTCCATTTATTTTGTATATTTTTGACACAATCTCTCTTGTTAAGTTTTTTAGATCCTCTGCATCAACTCGAAGTATTGCATCATAGGGCCCTGTCACCCCTTTTGCTTCTTTTACCTCAGGTATTTTTTTTCTTATGGTCTTTATTGCTTCTTCGACTTTATCTCCTTCTAATGTTAATAATATAAAGGCTTCTATCATTCTTCATCAACCAATAAACTGCGATGAGATTATTTTATTTAAGTTTTTATTCAATTTATTTTTAGTTTTGCTGAATACATAATAGCAGTAGGTTAATGTGGCTGAATCGGTTTTGAGTTAAAATCACTTATTTATCTAGTAAAAACAACATGTTTCAATATTGTCCAATAGAAAATATAAATTATTGATTACAAATGAAAACGTTCTGTTTTTTTTCAATGAAATGTATATGATTCAAAACTGTCAGTGTGTTTTTTTTTGTTTTTTTTCAAAAAAAGACTGTAACTCGGGATACCGAGTTTTCATAACATCGCAATCATAACATGGTCCCCTTTTTGCAGGACCACCTTTTGTAATATCAATATCAGCATCAAACCAACAATCATAATTAGCCTTATTCATCTTCCCATTTTGATATATGGGACATTGATCGCGGACCTTTTTAGAGCAATCAAAATAAGTCCAACAATGTTCACTTACGTTTTTCCCTTCCCTCGAATTCATGTATTATTTCTCCAGTTAATTAATAGGATGGTCATCTAATTGAATGTTATTAAATATTTTCATCACACATCTATTTGCATTATATAAAAAAGGTCTTGTTTATTGTGTACCTTAAATTATGGATCTGATTTTTTTAAAATGGTGAGAGCAAAGTTACATATGATACGTTCATTGATTTAAAAAAATATTAGTTATTAGCCGTTGGCAGGGTGAAGTAAAATGTGCTTCCTTTTCCAATCCCGTTACTTTCTGCCCAAATCCTACCATCATAACGTTTGACAATATGCTTACAAATAGAAAGACCTAAACCCGTACTATCCAATCCCTTTCGAGGAGTACCACTCCGATAAAACTTATCAAAAATCTTATCCAACTCTTCATGACTAATACCACAACCGTTATCATTCACCGAAACTATACATTTATCAGCCTGTGATGTTGCATCAATATGAATTAAACCCTTTGTTTCTTTAGGGGTATATTTAATAGCGTTGGTCAATAAATTCATCACTAATTCATGTAAACATGTTTTATCCATAGAAACAACTACTTCTGGATTAATCTGATTATCCACTTGAATATTATGATATAAAAATAATTCATGGTTCTCATCAAGAATAGTTTCAATATGATCAAACAAATGAATATCTTCAAAAGAAGTTTTTTCAACTTTTTCATTCATACTTGCCAACGTAACCGTTTCAGATAATAAGTTCTTCATATTCTTTGCTTGCTTAATTGGAACATGAATTAATTTTTTAACATCTTCATCTTCAACTCGCTTCTCAGCGATAGGTAACAAGGTCAATATAATTCCCAAGGGATTTTTCAAATCATGACTAAGCATATGAATAAATTCATTTTTCTGTTCTACTAACTGCTCAACTTTTTCCGTTCGTTGATTTACCAATTCCTCAAGATGATCATTAAACGTTTTCAATTTACTCTTAGTGGCTGCTAATTTCTGATTTAACGTTTGCAATTCTTTGTTTTTATTCATTACTTCAACTCGTTTCCTTCGTTCCATACTCTCCCGATAATATGCAGTGATTATACTGAACAAGGAAATTGTGGTAAACAGTAGAAACGGGCCAATGAATACATTCACAAAGGTGGACATGGAAAACGGTAAAGATACCAGAAGCATACCAAGACCATTGCTAATTGCAAAGAGAGCAGTCCATCTTTCTGTTAATAAAATACTTGAGATAAGTACCGGGAAAATCAGGAAAACAAACATGTTCACATCAGTAGTCTTATATGCTGGATTCAAGCCAAGAAAGTTAACGATTGCGGTGACAAAAATCAAAAAGGATAAGGAAATAATAAATAATCTACTTGCTTCTTTAAAATATCCTTTGTAATTTAAAAAGACACAAATGATTAACACCCAAAGCATAATCAGAGAGATCAAAAAATCAATATTATGCATCACGGGCAAAAAAAGACTTAATCCAAAAAGAACTACTACCACTCCCATAAAAAAGAATAAAAAAATATTCAAAATTTTTGATTGACTAAAATTAAAAACATGCAATTTATCAAATAATCCCAACGAATAAGGCATCCCAGTCCACCACTCACTAACATTAAACAAAAGGTTATAAATATTACTTTATTTTCAAGAAAATGAAATTTCATAATCTTTTTAATCATTTAGATGATGGAATCGTAAAATAAAAGGTACTACCCTTGCCAAGACCATTACTTTCCACCCAGATTCTTCCACCATGCTTTTCAACTATACGTTTGCATATAGGAAGACCAAGGCCACTACTATACAAATCATGTCGGCTTTGATCAGCTTTATAAAACTCATCAAACACATGCATCACTTGATCTTGATTCATCCCAATACCATCATCAGAAATTTGAACCAAAATCATTTCATCTTCAACTTTTGCAGTAAAATTTAAATGTCCACTTTCTTCAATGTATTTCATACCATTTGATATCAACTGTTGAAAGAGATCACAAATATATTTTTCATCAGCATGAATAACCAGTTTTGAATCAATCTTATTACTACAATTAATATGTTGATTGAGTAATTTTTCCTCATTTCGATTAATCATCTGATCAACAAACGTTTTAAGATGAATTGGTTTCAAGATAAACTTAGTCGTCATCGCGTTCATTTCAGAGAGTTTCAATGTTTTTTTCATCATTTCATTCATTCTATCAACATTACGGATGAGAAGATTAATCATTTCCTTATTTTTCTCATCAACACACCTTTTTTGGATAATAGGAAGCAATGAAACCAACGGTCCAAGCGGAGTACGAAGATCATGATTTAAATTACTAATGAAATCATTTTTCTGTTGTAATAACTCTTCAATCTGCTGCGTTCGTTCTTGGACTTTTTCTTCAAGGTTCTGATTTAAATCAGTTAATTGTTCGCGGGCAACATCAAGTTCTTTGTTCATCATTCTTAGTTCTTCGTTCTGGTCTTTAATCTGTTTTTCAGCATCCTTCCGATCGGTGATATCTCGTAATAAGACTAATAAAAATTTTTTTTCTTCAAGAGAAACTGTACTAATACTAACCTCGCATATTACCAAATTATCGTTAATGTGATGTTCCCATTCAAAGTATTGAAACTTTCCTTTGATCGCCTTATTGATTTTTTCAAACGCCATCTTTTTTGAAGAAACACCATTGGATTGAAATTCAGGGGAGAAATCCATCGGTGTTTTACCCAAAATTTCCTCTTTTGTTGACTTAAATAATTCTTCTGCCTTTGGGTTACAATCAATGAATCTGGTTCCATCCATTAAAAAAATCGCATCATTAGCATTATTAAATAATGCTTTAAAGCGTTCATTTGATTGTTGAAGCGCATCTTCTGCTTTCTTAACAGTGGTTACATCCCGAGCAATACCTACATACGACCTAACATTTCCATTTTCATCAAGCAGTGGGGATGCATTTGATGTATGCCATACATACTGGCCATTAACATGTTTAACTCTATATCGAACTCCTTGTTGTTTCTGTTTCGTGGAAATAATTTTTTCTAAAAACAACCTACATTTTGAAATATCATCCGGATGAACAAATTCGGCAAATGATCTACCAATCACTTCAGATGTCTGGTGGCCCAGAATCTCTGTCCAATTTGGAGAAACATATGTAAATCTTCCATCTAATGAAAGAGAATATACGATGTCATTAGCGTTTTCCACAAATGATCTGAATTTCTTCTCACTTTCCTTTCGTTCAGAAATATTCCTTATAACAGCAAGAATTGCAGGTTTTTGTTTATACTCAATCTTTGTGGATGAAATCTCAACAGGAATAACTGATTGGTCTTTCTTAAGCAGTTTACTTTCATAAAATGAAGGAATATCCTCATCATTCATTCTTTTTTTATAGTTCGATGCTAACGTTTGCTTCTCCGTATCAGGAACCGCATTAAGAAAAGACAAACCGATTAACTCATGCCTTTTATAATCCAACATTTCAAAAGTGGCATTATTGGCAAAAATCACTTTTTTATCTTGAACTATGATAACTGCATCAATGGATTGTTCAACTAAGGTTTCATACTTATCATTGGACTCCTTAAGTTCATCTAATGCTTTCTTTTGATCGGTAACATCTCTGAAAATCCCTCTAGAACCCAAGAATTCACCATTTTTCATAATTGGATTTATATTTCCTTGAACATGAATCTCAGTTCCATCCTTGGAAACAAAAACAGTTTCAACATGATCAAATTTTTTTCCCTGTTTTAACTCTTCAAAAACGTGTTGGCAATGATGAAGATGATCAGATCTAATAATGTGAGTGAAATCAATACGCTCAAGTTCATCATCCGTATACTTTAAGACTTCTTTCCATTTTTTATTCACATAATTAAAGGTTCCATCAAAACCAACGGTTTGAATAAGATCATTAGCATTTTCAAATAAATCACGGTATTTTTCTTCGCTTTCGCGAAGTTTATCTAACGCATTTTTATGTTCTGTGATATCTTCAATAATTCCTTTATACTGACTTATATTACCAGTGTCATCTCTGATGATCATCGTCCAATCGTTTACCCATTTAATAGTTCCACTTTTTGTGATAACGCGGTAAGGTTGATGCTGAAATTCCGTGCATTTTCTGTTTTCACTATATTTTGTTACTTCCTGTTGGACTCGTTTTCGATCTTCAGGATGAATACATTCATTATAAGATATTTTTTGAGATAAGAATTCTTCAGTGGTGTATCCAAAAATCTTTCCTACGTTTTCCGAAACAAATTCGATTGGCCAATTCGTTTCATTTCTCCAACTAAATGCTACTGAGGGACTTGAGTTAATGATTTGATATGCTTCAGTTAATTTTTTCTCTGCTCTTATCCTAACTGAGATATCTCGAACAGATGCAACAATAATATTTTTCTGTTGTAAACACGTTAGATATACTTCAACTGGGTAAACACTGCCATCTTTTCGTTGATGAATCGTGGTTAATACGTTTTTTCCATTGTTGATATCCTCTTGTAAAATCGAGTTAAATGTTTCTTTTAATTCTTCTTTGGTAAACTGTGGTTTTATATCTTGGGGTCCCATATTGAGTAATTCTACTCGAGTATATCCGGTGCTTTCACATGCTGTTTTGTTTACATCAATAAAATTCATTTTTTGTTTATCAATTAAAAAAATAGAATCAGCTGAATGATCAACTGCGGATCTTAGAATATCTATTGATTGCTTACCCGTTTTAGAGTCAGTTACCGTGTAGGCATTATGATTATTCTTGTTATGTGATGAAGATTTTTTTTTATTTTTTATCAATTTCTCATTTTTTTCCTCATCCCTCAAGATTTGAACGATAGTTGGAGGTTCATCCATGAATCTTTCCCTACGCCAGATGTAATGAATAACGGTTGTTAAGAAAAGAATTCATAATTGAATACATAAATATTACGCTTTAATTCAATTTATTAGGGATATGGTTTTTAATTTTTAGCTTTTGATGGGATAAAATAAAATGTGCTTCCTTTTCCAATCCCTTTACTTTCTGCCCAGATTTCTCCACCATGCTTTTCAACAATACGTTTGCTTGAAAGACCAAATCCACTTAAATCTTACACAGTTTTATAACCTACTTTTTTAACCATTGAGCACCTATTTTGATCCAAAGTTTGTTAAACCAATTTTGTAATGCACAATCGTCTGAAATATGATTATTCCAGGCATTTTGAAAATTGGCCCTTGTGGATTCTTTACCGAATAGATTTGAATGACAAAAAACACTCTATCGTTTTATATTCTAATTCACTTCGTAAAATCATTCTTTACATACTAAAAAGCCTTTTTCATAGTGTAGGTTGAGGATATCTCTGCAAGATATCCATTTTACTCTCGCATTCTTCACATTTTTCCATATTTCTGCTGAAAAATATGAGATTTAACGTAAAAAATCATACTTACTTTTTTTAATTATCGGACTCTGACTTTCTTCTTTTCTTCTCGTTCATTGTTAACTGATCAATCCGATCTATCAAATGTTGTTCTTTGAAAATCATCTGCTTCTGATAATTGACGTCGTTTTCGCTTCCTCTGGTCCATATCGGTTTCAAATACTGTATGTTCTCTTTCCGAATTCATAGTTTTGATTTGTCCTTTCCGAAAGTTATCGGATAGTGGTAGTATGTAGCAAGCAATATATATTGTTATGTACAAAGTCCTATAAATGTGTAAAATTATCACTTCCTTGTGTAACGTATGACGAAAAGAAAGCGCATGAATATTTCATTAACTAAAGAAGAAAATGAACTGATCAAAAAACTTGCGAAAGAAGAGCATCGTCCTTACAGTAGGCAGATCGTACATATGACATATGCCTATATAAAAAATAAGGAGAAAAAGGAAGTGTGATTAGATGAAATATATTTGTAACATATGTGGTGTGGTAACTCCGGAACATGATGTAACAATTCATTATACTAAGCGTTCTAATGGATTAGAAATTGTTGCTGTTTGTCAAATGTGCTTAGGTAGTTACTTGGAGAAAATAAAGGCAGATACTGAGAAAAAAGATGAAGAGGCTGAAAGAATGGAAATGAAACGGAAATGGTAAAAAAAACAGGATTTGCAGGATTAAATGTTATAGTATTATAGTGTTGAGGCATGGCAAATGAAAGATGAAAAGTATTCAACAGATGATGATGAAAGAAGGAAAAAACGACTGCGCAAACGAAGGAGCAAGGAAGAAAAATGCGATGAAACGCAGATAGAGGAAAAGAAACGGAGGCAAAAAGATAAAATCCTAGATGAAGAAGAAGATGAAGAACTAGAAGAAGAAGATGAATATGCAGATTATTCAAAAAAAGATTCCTAATACATGATATGGGCGAGTTAAAAGTAATATTGATTAAAGTCATGATTGGTAAAGATCAAAGAAGGACGCCTAAGAGTAATGAATTTGAAGGGGAAAAAATAAATGAGCAGAGATACAATTAAATATCAATATAAAAAAAAGGAAGACATAAATAGAAGAAATAAAAAACAGAAAATGGAGAAAGAAAAAAATAAATAATGATAAGAAACCAACGGTCCTCCTCTTTTTTCACAATGGTTAATCATTCATGATTGATTGTTTCGAAATCAGGACTTTCACAATAAGGACAGACAAACCTTCCATCTTTATTTTTTGGGTTTTCAAATCGTTTCTTACAGTGCTTGCACACATACTCCGTTTTCATTTTTTTCCCTCCATCAAAAAAAAGGATGCGAATTATATTATCCACATTTTTGGATACCTTTCAGATAACTGATCATTATTCAGAATCTGTATGTCATTAAAGAACTTCTGTGCACTCAACTCGTTATCAAACTCACTACTATCATAACCGACGGATCCACCAAATACTCTGAAATCATTCTCATTGTATTCTCCTTCTTGGTCAACTGGTGCTTGTTGAACGATATATGTACCACTATCCTTTACTAATCGGATGGCAATACCAAACTTTTCAACTATTGCCTCATCTGCTATTTCTTCCATGATTTCCAATGATACAACGATTAGATGTCTTATTAAGGTTTACCAGAAAAGATGTTATTCTTTTTTACAATAATCATACTTAGATGGATCATGGGATAACAGCATCATTCAGTATATTAGATTATGGCTCCTTCCGTTTTATTTCTGTCTCTATCTTGTTTTGCCCTTTTTCAATTTTAAAACCATATTCAACTTCCATATCGCTGTCAGGTATTCTGACTTCCTCCTCTTCAATCGTAATTTCTTCAGTATCAATCTCATCTTTGAAGTTAGCCAAAAATTCAATAAGTTTTGCTTTATTGTACGTATATTTCTTCTTTAATTTCTTTTTCTGGTTCCATCATGTTACCAATCTCCCTCATCCATTCATTTTGAAATCATTGAAGAGTATAATGTATGATAACTCTCTTTGAGCAGAGCTAGGATGTTTTTTAATCTAAAAAATACGCCTATTATTTTTATAATTTATGTTGTTATTTACTGAATACATTGTTATTCAAAAACCATGTTGTGCAATTGTTTTTAAAGTCTAATTCAACTATTTTTCAATCAAATTAATAATTGAATAAGAAAATAATGTCTAAGAATTCAGTATTGTTGGATCAGGTTTTGGATATTATGAAATTGTTTTTACTTGTTAATAACCGTCAGCCGTATCATAAAATAACCACTAAATTAAAAGACAACGGGTTTAATTTTGAAATCGTGAATATCCTCGATTTCTTTTCTGACTATGAAGACTACGAACACACTCTCTTGTTGTTACCCTCTTTGTTTGTAAAGATAGTTGATATCAATCTAAGTAATGTTTCAAATCAGAAAAACTATAATTTCATTATAATTTCTGATAAACATACTCAATGTAAATCAATCGATCATGTTTCAACAAAACTGAATATAGTGGATTCTATATCTGGCGAAGATGATGAAAAGACAATAAAAGGAGTGCTAAATAAACATCTTGGAAAAGCTTAAGTTAACAATAGCATTAGATTTTGCACACTTTCAATACAAAAATTAATAACAAATTAGTTTATTTGATATTTTGAAAAGGTGGAGTTTTGAATTATGAAGAAACGATTGATAATAATTGGCATGCTGTTTTTCTTGCTTATGGTGGCATTGACCGGATGTGTCAGCGATGAAAGTAAATTTGAGGGAACCTGGAGAACAAAACCGATTGCAGGAATTTCGCTGGGATTCACATTTAACTCTGATGGAACATTAACTATTGAAGGCGCACAAACCTCGGTTGGCAACTGGACAATTGAAGATGAAAAACTTATCCTGTCTTCTGATATCGCAGAACCTATTGAAATATCTGGGAGTTTTAATTATGAATTTTCCGATGATAATCAGGAAGTTACACTTACCAAGAATGGGACGACAATTACATTACTTAAGGATTAATTTATATTAGGTTTAACATTGGAATCCGGAAGAATATACAATAGAAGAATCTGAGATGATAAAAATGGCGTTTGGAGTGCGGAGAAAAGTAAAGAGAAGACCGAACGAAGGATAACGAGGAAAATCCGTAGAGAGAAGAGAAAAGAACAGCGGTAAACAAATCTTGATTTAATGTAATTTGAGTGAACTACCCCACGCTAACGTATGGGGCTTCCTGTTTTAACCATCAGGCTTG
>CAZYLG010000069.1:0-11383 GCA_964648565.1 uncultured Thermoplasmatales archaeon | reverse complement strand
GACCAAAGGATTAGCAATCCTTCGCCGTGGCCAGGCTGGGCCATCCTCGCAAAAAGATATTATTGTATCCTGGAAATAAGCATCTCGGATAAAAAGGTTATGTTCATTGGAAGATAACACTTAAATCATTCCTGACTTATTTCATTTTGTTTTTCGTATGATTGATTGGACAGAGAAATATCGCCCGAAGACAGTCAAACAAATTGTTGGTAACCACTCGCAAGTGCGAAAATTTTTATCTTGGGCTCAAGATTGGAAACAGGGTAAACCTAAAAAGAAAGCAGTTGTTCTCTCGGGGAAACCAGGCATTGGTAAAACAAGTGCTGCTTATGCACTTGCTCATGATTTTAACTGGTTACCAATTGAATTAAATGCATCAGATGCACGAAACGCTGCTACTATTAATGCGGTAGCTACAGCTGGGGCGACTCATCAAACATTTTCTGATGATGGGAAGTTCATCTCAACGAAAACGGGTGGGTTGAAACTTATTATCATTGATGAAGCCGATAATCTTTTTGAACGATCTAAGGACAGCAATGTTGGTGGAAAAGATTTTGGTGATAAAGATGGAAAACGAACCATTGTGAAAACGGTCAAGGTTACCCATCAACCGGTTATTTTAATTGTTAATGATGACTATCAATTATTCAAAGGTAGCGGGTCCTCCCTTCGTAGGGATTGCCTTCATATAAAGATGTATCCAGCAAAGTCAGATGAAATTGTTCAATTATTAAAACAGATTTGTTTAAAAGAACATATTCGTGTAGATGCTACCGTATTGTTCTCAATTGCTGATGCAAGTCAAGGGGATATCAGATCAGCTGTTCGAGATTTACAATCGGTGTGTACGAATAAAAAGGTGGTTACTTCTTCGGATGTTGATGTGCTTGGTCATCGTGATCGATCTGAGTTAATTTTTGATGTGCTTCGAGATATTTTTCGAACTAAGGATAGCTTAGTAATTCGCCAGCATGTTCGTATGGTCCAAGAGGATCCACGGATGATGTTATTATGGGTTGCTGAGAATCTTCCCAGAAGTTACTCGTCGATAGATGATATCGCATCAGCTTATCATTGGTTATCTAAGTCTGATATGTTTCTTGGGAGAACGTTACGCCGTAGTAATTATGGATTATGGTCTTACGCGGGTGATTTAAGTACAATTGGCGTTTCCCTTTCAAAGAATCATCGAGTTCATTTTCAACGATATCAATTTCCTTCTTGGCTAAAAAAAACCTCCAAAGAAAAAAGTGTGCTTTCTGCACAAAAATCACTTATTGAAAAACTTTCTACACATCATCATTGTTCAACGAAGAAAACTCGCTCTTACATATTACCTAATCTTAAAAAAATCGCCTCTTCAAATAATGATTTTCTTTGTTCCCTTGTTGACAAACTTGAATTATCTGATGAAGAATCTGTATTTTTAGCTGGTAAAAAAGCTAAAAAAATTATTTCTTCTCATCAAAAGAAAAAAGAAAAAAATGAGGAGGATAGCAAAGAAAAACAAACCGAATCCTTAGAAACTAAAAAGAAAAAGGAAAACGTTGAAAAAGATTCTAAACAACAGTCATTAGGATCATTTTAACGAATGAATCATTTTTTTTAATCTTCTAGGCTGCTCATGATGTCTACGGTTTGTTGCTTGTAATGAGTTTTGAGTTTTTGATAGGTTTCATCTGAAATCTTATGATCTCGATGTTTCTTTTCAATTTCTTTTAAAACATTCATCAATAATGCTTTTTCCGTAGAAAGAAGTTCAGTGGAATCCACATCGCGATTGCGTTTAACTCCATTACCTCGTTTTTTAATGCCATACGCTGAAGTGACAATAACAAGAACCACGAGTAATGCAATAAGAATAGTTGTGTAAAGATTAAGTGATGTTTTTGTATCGTGTTCTTCAGGTAGATTAATAGTTAGTGTTGATCCTTCATTGAGTGATTCTACGGAGGTAATGGTTTTTTGGTCAAATATAAGGGTAAATGATGCAGTATCATAAACGAATTCTTTTGAGAAGGTAAGCGGTGAATCTTTCGGTTGTGTATATGTAAGAGTTATTTCTATTTGGGATTGATTAAGACCTTGTGTAATATTTGAGATTTGATACAGGTTATCTGATATTTTAGTAGCATCAATATCCGTATTGTTGATAATCAAAGAAATATCTATTGCATCTGTAGGAACAAAAAAGTCTATGGATTCATTATCTTTTTGTTGTAACACTATTTTTTCATCAATGGCAAAGGTATCAGTAATAGTAGAGATTTGAATCTTATGATCTGTAACGGAGTGAGCTTCGATGGATATCGTGAAACAAAGCAAAAGAGATATGATTCCTATGAATGTAAGTGTTTTCTGAATAGTTTTCATTGCAATCTTTGCTGGCAACAGGTAACAAATATTTATGTATTTCGAATATTTTATGTTTAGACTGATGTTTCATTTAGATTCTATTTTAACTTTATTTATAAATTTTTTTTAATTATTAATTATAAAAACTTCTATTTTAAAAATAACGCTACTTTTATTCATTATATATAAACATTTTCTCCTGGTTTCTTTTTTTCCAAACGTTTTAACATGATATATAAACCGTTATTGATAATACACCTATCCCATAGAACGTGATGATGAATGTCTGTTACCCCGAAAAAAAGGAACTACGCAATATTTTTTTCAGCAATTCTAGTTACCTCAGCCATTGGTTTGAGTATGATCGGATTGCTAACAACAGAAGCATATTCCCATGAACTTACAAGTTTTGAATCATATGAATCATTGTATAACTTTTTAAAAAATCAACAAAAACGGAACGGTGAGTATTATTATCCGTTTGATGAAACACTTCGAATGACCGATTCAACTATTTCAATGAATGAATTATCCGGTGATAGTTCACATTCAGAAAGCATTAGTTATTCAGAAACAAATATTCAAGTAGCTGGAGTTGACGAACCAGATAGTGTAAAAACAGATGGAACCTATATTTATATTCTCTCAGACTCCCACATTTCAATTGTTAAAGCATATCCGGTATCCACTTCAAAGGTAGTTTCAACTATTTCTTTAGATTCCAACTTCCAGTACTCCTCTTTTTTTATTCACAAGGACACCATTACTGTTTTTGGACAATCATATCCAAATTATTGGTATTTTACTGAACCATATCCTTTAGAAAAAGAATCAATTGATGATAACACTGATTTAGATACAACTATAACAAATAATCAAACAATTCCCTCCATTAAACCCGGTCAGTGGAATGTCTCACAAGTCTCGATTTCAATTTATGATATATCAGACAAAAATCAACCTCGATTAAAAAAATCTATTCAACTTGATGGTAGTTTTGTTGATGCACGAAAAATAGATTCAACTGTATATCTTGTTGCTTCAGAAAACACTCAGGATATTTATCGAACAATAAATAAAAAAGAGTATTTTCAAATTCCAACAATAACTATTGATGACGAAACAAAAAACATTTCCGCGCAACAAATCTATTACGTCGACCAACCAGATGAAGCAAATAGATTAACGCATGTTTTATCTCTAAATTTAACCACGTTTTCTTTTGAACAAAAAAGCTTTCTTATCGGAAGTACTCACAATCTGTATATGTCCGCAGAATCTCTTTATTTGACATACACTAGTTATGACTATACCACACGCTTATTACAATCAAATTCCTTTGACAAAACAAGTGAAAAAACAAAGATTCATAAAATACAATTTAAAAATGATGAGATTACCTATATCAACAGTGGGGAAGTCCCCGGTCGAATATTAAATCAATTTTCAATGGATGAACATAACCATTATTTTCGAATAGCTACAACTACCGGCTCACTCTGGAACGAACAGAATCCATCACAAAACAATGTGTTCATTTTAGATAACGATCTATCCATTGTTTCATCAATACAAAATATCGCAACAGGTGAAGAACTGTACGCTGCCCGATTCATGGGTGATCGAGGATACCTTGTAACATTTAAAAACACAGACCCTTTTTTTACACTTGACCTTTCAAATCCAAAAAATCCAACTCTTCTCGGAGAACTCAAACTTCCAGGGTACTCAGATTATTTACATCCATATGATGCCCATCATATCATAGGAATAGGTAAAGACACTGTAGCATCAAATGATCCGAATTTTGCTTGGTACCAAGGTGTTAAATTAGCATTGTTCAACGTTAGTGACATAAATCAACCCTCATTAATTGATACTGAAATCATTGGAGACCGAGGAAGTAGTACTCCTGTTTTAAATGATCATAAAGCATTATTATTTGATAAAACAAATGATTTGTTGGTTTTACCAATCTCAGTTTATGAATTAAGTGAAAAACAAAAAGAATCAAACGAAGAGTTCAGTGAGTATGGAATCTTTCAATATCAAGGTGCATACGTTTTAAAAGTAACAACTGATGGATTCACAATTAGAAATCGAATCACTCATTTAAATGAATCTACACTTGAATCACTAAAAGATAATTCCGGGTATCGAGGATATGGACAGGATTTCATTTACCGCTCCCTCTATATTGGAAACGTATTATACACTATTTCAGAAAGAATGATCCAAGCACATTCATTAGATACACTAGATCAGTTAACTACGATATCTATTTCATAAGGATATTAGTCTATAATCCAACACCAAGCGTAGATTTAATAAGCACTCCAATCAGAAATGATATTCCTGCAACACCTAGACTTATACTTGCCATTTCAATAAATCTTTTTTTGAATGAAAAATCCTTGGCAACTGCAACATAATAATTAAATACAGCAATAATGAGAATAGCTAAAAAAATAGTGATAACTAAACTTACAAATGCATCTGAAAGTAAAAGAAAGGGAAGTATTAAAACCATGACCGTGACTACATATGCTGTTGCCGTATATCCAGCAGCCTTGCCTGCATTTTTCTTATGTTCATGTGTTGCAGATAAATATTCACTAGCTCCCATGGAAAGTGATGCTGCAATCCCTGTAATTAATCCAAGAACCCCAATGATCTGAGCATCTTGTAATGCAAAAGTAAACCCAGCCAAAGCACCAGTTAATTCTACTAATGCATCATTTAATCCAAGAACAATAGATCCTATGTAAGATAAACGTTCCTCATTCATCATATCAATAAGATCTCGTTCATGTTGTTCCTCATCTCTTGTTATCGATTTGAGTTCTGGATAAGATTCACCTATTTTCTTATACTTATCTTGAGCGTTTTGTTCGGCATTCTCTAAAAGTTTCAGTGCAAACGTAAAACCAAAAACTCGAGCTAGCATAATATATAAAAAAATCTTTAATCTTTTAGGCTTCAATTCTTTTTTAGTATATTTTTTAAGAATATTGTAATGATTTTTTTCATCAGATGCAATTGAAGATAAAATTTTTGCATTATGTGTATTACCCGTTTTTCTTGCTAGTGTACTGTAAATATGAAACGCATCAATTTCATTTTGTTGATCTTGTAATATCTCCTTTTGTAATGGTGCAGATGCTTTTATCATTATATTGGGAAACTAAAGAATTCCTATAAAAAATAATTGGTCAAAAACTCTTCTTTTCATTTGTATTTGTTTGGTTGTCCACAATGAGGACAATAGGTTGCATTAAGAGACATGGTTTTTCCACAATTAGAACAAATTCGTTTTGTTTCTCCAACCTGTACCTCATTTGATGAATACTGTTTATATGAAGATCTCCCTGGAGAGATTATTCCTAAGATAAATAAGATGAAACCAATAAGAATCAAGGGCCAACTACATATAATACCAAATCCTAGTGTGGCAAGGGTAAAAAGAACACCGACCCCCATGAGAAGTATGCCTAAAATAATTGCTGAAAGATTCATATGTTATCTTAAAAAGATAAGTACTTTATTCCCTTTGTTTTCCTTCTTCAATAACTACTTCGATTTCTAAATCATATCTTTTTTCAATTGTTTTTTTCATTTTTTGAATATCTTCAACTGCATTTTTTTCTAATTCTCGAGGAAGAATAATTGTAGCATATTTTTTCATAATTTCATACCTCACAATCTTTTTGATAATGTCACTCATTTAATAATTTGCATCCTTATAAAACTTCGTTGCCTAATTCAATTTGTAAGTTATTTCAAGTACATTCACAATGTTTAAGTACCCTTTTTCACAAAAGCTTTGAACGGAGGAATATATGATACTATGCATAAAATAAAAGCACGAAGCGGAGTTTATTCATTACAGAGTTGTTCTCATTGGAATGAGACGGTAATTACTAAAAATAAAATTTTCTTTAAACAACGTCAATCAACTCATCATCAACCACAAGAAAAATTTAAAAAAGAAATCTTTCGTGGTAAAAGTATCATCCCACCCACATAATAAATATATTCTTTTTTCTTTAGGAAACCTTGATATAAATTAGCTTCAATTCGTTTATTGATTGTATGAAACTCATATTCACTGATCTCGATGGAACATTACTGGATCATACTAATTATTCACTATCGGCTGCTGAAAAGGGATTACAACTTGCACAAAAAGAAAAGATACCTATTATTTTTTGTACTAGTAAAACAAGATCAGAAATTCTATATTGGCGAAAACAAACAAAAAACTATCATCCGTTCATCTCAGAAAATGGTGGAGGTATTTTTATTCCACTTTCTTATTTTACATTCTCTTTTAAATATTCAAAAAAGAGTGATTCATTCTATTTAATTCGATTTGGTGCTTCACAAAATCAGTTACTTGGCACAATGAAAAATCTTGAACAAAAATTTAATATAGAAAGTTTTATCAGCATGAATATAAAAACCATTATGAAATATACAGAACTACCATTAAACCAAGCAAAACTTGCGTCTAAAAGAGAGTTTGACATTCCCTTTGTAATGCATGATGAAACTCAAAAAAATGAAATTATTGAGTATATTAAAAACCAAAATCTCCATTTAACAAAAGGAGGACGTTTTTATCATCTCATTGGTGATAATGATAAAGGAAAAGCTGTGAATGCATTAATTGATTTGTTCAAAAAAAAATATGATTCAGTTGAAAGTATTGGTATTGGAGATTCAGAAAATGATTTTTCAATGCTAAATCAAGTTGATCATGCATATTTAGTAAAAAAACCGAATCATACTTTTGCTTCAGATAAATTTAACCATAGTGATGGAATCGGTCCTGTTGGTTGGCAAAAAGTTGTTGATCATGAATTAAAGTCAACAAACTGATAATTAATTTAAATTTTTATTTTTAGTGATATATCTTAATTTTTTTGATATTTAGAAAAATCTGTGTTATTATTAATAGCAGTGTTTAACACTGAACAGATTGCATTAAAGATTTCTTCTACTTTTTTTGTTGAAAGCATCAATTTGATTTTTTATTGAAAAACGTCCTCGACCAAATTCATTACAGAGAATATTAATAGCTTCTTTTTTGCTTCCATATTTGGTATAATATTTTTGATATTTTGCATATAATCTTTCTTTTTCTTCAGTAGTCCATTGTTTTCCTTGATTTTTTGGACGGGATCCTTTCGGCGTTTTAATCGTGTTAAGTAAAAAACCAGGTTTTATGAATTGCATTTTTTGCATACCATATGAATAGATTTCTTCTCCTTTTTCAAAACCAACAACGTTTCGATTAAGTCCAAATGAAACAATAGCCGTAGAAAATCCTCCAAGGAATAAATCACATACGGTATCGTTTTTATTACTACTATATCGAATCATTTTTTTAAGAAGTTGATATGGAAGTTCATTTTTATTTTTTCTTTTCCCCGGTTTATACTCTCTATTAATTATCCAAACATCTTCTCGATCACTATAATTTAATGAGCGTCCATGTTTGTTTTTTTCTTCAGGACCAAAACGAACATAGGTATTGAAAGTATGTTTTTTCCCGGGTTTAACCCAGTAAAGTATATGGTAGTGTGAAGAAACATACTTTTTTTTGGTGTGAACTCCAAAATTATATTTCCAAATGATATGGTTTAATTCTTTTAATGAGGTTTTTCGCAGGGCATCTAAAATATGGTATAGATTTGTATATCCCGAAACAATATATATACTTCCGCCAGGTTTTAGAATCCGTTCAGCTTGTTGTATCCATTGATAACTAAATGAACCATATTCGTTTAATGGAATTTCTACATATCCTTTCACGACATAATCTTCTTTTCGTGCATAATGTTTATGGAGTTTATCTCCGTTAATTCCATATGGTGGATCCGTGATAATAAGATCAATTGAATTATCCTTAACGTGTTTTTTAGTTCCTTTGATACAATCTTCATTGAAGATGTTATACTTCATAATAATTGACATATAATTTAAGATTCATTAATGTTTTTTAATATATGGTCTGGATCGGTATTTTCAAGTTGGTTAAAACAAAAACGTTCAACAAATATTTTGATAAATTTTATTTTTAAAATATTTAGAAAAAAAATCTTATTTTAAAAATTTTTGATTTATAATAGACGGATGTTTCAAAATAAAATAGTTTAGATTTATCAAACCATTTTTTTAATCGGAACATTTATATTTTAGAAGGATGTTAATAAATTGGCTCCAATAAAGAGAATTGAAAAACTGAGATAAAAGGAGAATACATATGAAAAAGAAACTTATTTTTGGAGGCGTAATTCTAAGTGTTTTTTTGATGGCATCTTCATCTATTGCATTGCCTATTGTTAAATGGAATCAGCATGAAACCGACGTATATCAAACAATGCAAAGTAAATCAAATCAACTTAAAATACATTCTGTTTTATATGATCTAAAGAGCGAGTCTACAACTTCTGAATCATTCCTAGAAAATATTTCTGATCTTTTTGCAAATCTTTCGTTAAAAGTCAAAGTTTTCTTTATTTTGTTATTTCGCTGGCCGACTCAGGGATTGAGGAATGTGTTGTCTTATGCTTTCGTGGAACATGATTTCATTCGATCGGTTTTTTCAAATCTTTTTCAAGATAATGATGATTTTTCCTTAAAAGAAAAGGCGATTATCCTTTTTACTCTATTTATTCGCTGGCCGATACAAGCAATTGTTGATATTTTTACTTACGCTTTCATTGAAAATAGTTTTTTTACTTCATTATTCAGCGAATTAAAAGAAGTTTCAACTGGCTAGTTGGATACACTTAATTGCTTTTTCATTTTTCTTCTTGATTGTTTTACAAATTTATCAGAGAATATGAAATATTTTAAGGATTTAGAAAGAGAGAATCTATAACATAAATTTTTTTTAGGTGTTTATTTAATTATTTTTTATACTAGAACCAAAATTATTGAATAATTTTCAAATAAATTTAAAATTAATTTATTTTAAAACTTAAAAATAGTATGTAAAACTACTTATTTTTGAAAAGTATCCAAAATTATTTAAATAAGTTTTAACAATATAGTATTATAAGGTCTGGAGAGGTGAGAGACGAGAGGAGAGTTGTCTCAAACAAGTAATTTTACTCATTTTTTTGCCTCCTTGTTCTTTCCAGACCTTGCCTCCCTTTATCAATGCGAAATTACGAAAATTTCGCTATATTATTCTTTGTTTATCCATATTTATTACCTTTTCGAAATTTTTAAATATTTAAACAAATATATAGTTTTAAAAAATTTTTATAAAACACAGGTTAACTATTTTGATACAACTAAAGAAACAAAAGCGAAAAATAACGCCGTTATAATTAACAATCAGATAATCACAAATATATTTTAAAGCAAGTTCATTAACATAATAATTAAATTCATAACTTAGCAGAAAACAGCACCATCAAAACAAAAACGTTTTTCCCCAATTTTATTCCAAAGCATAACTATAAATAAGGTGAATGATATAAGAACAATTATAGAAAACATTACTTTTAGGAATATATAACAAATCCTAATTTGTAAAAAATTTCACTTGATGTTTCTTTTAAGAATCGTTTTGTGGGGGAGTAATGCAGAATTATTACGAGGTGAAAAATAGTATGGAAACAAAAACTATTGAACTGCAACGACTAGTAAAATCTAGAAACAGAAAAAAAGTTGTTCATAAACGATCAAAATCTCTTGACACTATTGAATTTATCAGTTAAAAGAAAAAAATAGAGAAGAGGTATTACTCTTCTTTATGTATTATTTAAAACATTTTATTCATTGATAAAAGATTTAAAATTGATTTACTTCTGATTAAAAGAATGCAATAAAATAATTTTTTTTCATCAAAAAACCTATAGTCTGCGTTGAATCAGTATTTGCATCGAATACACTATAAGACTAAAAGTATCACAATAAAAATTATTTCAATTTTTATAAACTGATA
This sequence comes from uncultured Thermoplasmatales archaeon, assembly GCA_964648565.1. GTDB lineage: Archaea > Thermoplasmatota > E2 > DHVEG-1 > DHVEG-1 > EX4572-165. The sequence continues at coordinate 1,062 of CAZYLG010000069.1, read as the reverse complement.
ATTAAATTTCCATTTCAATCTACTACGCTCCATACAATAATACTATATTTAATGATATAGTATTAACGAAAAATATTTTTGATATCTTAGTGTAAAAACAAATCTAAAAACAAGAATTAACACTGATTATTTTCATATTAAAATGAAATTCTCCAATCGTTCATATATTTTAAAAAGATTAAATAAGAGCGAAATACTTCTTTTTTTTCAGAATAGATATGATGCTAGATGTTACCACCATCGTATTATTGCTTCTTTTTGGATTTGGTAGCGGAATTTTTGTTGGTACTGCAGCTGGGACTGCCGCATCTTTTCTAATACCGGGATTGACCATTTTGATAGGATATTCGACACATGAAGCAATAGGAACAAGTTTAGCCGTAGATTGTATTATTGGCATCATAGCAGGATATACTTTTATTAAAAACAAATATGTAAATTTAAAATCATCTTTTCTCTTAGTAATCGCAGGTATATTAGGCTCTCTTATTGGAAGTTCATTTACCTCTAAAGCCCCTGAATGAATATTGAATATTGCAATCGGCTGTTTTTTACTGTTTATCGGTTTTAATTTTGTTCGAAAAGGCGTTAAAAAAAATGTTAATGTTATTGAAGAAAAAATTAATTTTTCTTTTTTTCGACATCATCATCTTTTCTCCTTCCTATTATTAGGTAGCATTATTGGGGTAATGAGCGGTTTCATTGGAATTGGAGGAAGTAGAATGCTTTCATTAATCTTGATTTTTGTTATGGGATATTCACTTCATCAAGCTATTGGAACCTCGTTAGTTATGATGGTTTTTATTGCAGGATCTGGTGCTATAAATCATGGGTTCCATGGAGAAATTGTTATACCTGCATTCTTCATCCTTGCAATCTCTGCAACAATTGGTGCATTTATTGGCTCTCATTTAGCTAACAAAATAAATGAGGAACGATTGGCTCGAATTGTTGGAATAATCATTTTCCTTCTTGGTTTAATCATACTATTTAAAAATTTTATCTAAGAGCCTGTCCGAGAATTAATTCCAAAAATTTAGTGTAATTACTCGGAGAAAACCG
>CAZYLG010000068.1:0-11528 GCA_964648565.1 uncultured Thermoplasmatales archaeon | reverse complement strand
GTTGCTACTATTCAAGTCTATGAAGATACCAATGGATTAAAACCTGGAGAAACTGTAAGATTAACAAATAACCCACTTTCTGTTGCCCTAGGTCCAGGTCTTCTTACTAACATTTATGATGGTATTCAACGACCATTACCAACTATTTTCAATCAAACAGGAGATTTCATCCGCCGGGGTGTCGAAGCAAACGCAATTGATCAAGACAAAAAATGGCTTTTTAAACCTTCCATTGAACAAGGAATACAAGTACAAGGTGGAGACATCATTGGAACCGTGGATGAAACAAGTATCATCACTCATAAAATCATGATACCGCCGAAAGTTTCTGGAACTCTTAAAAGCATCAAAGAAGAAGGAGAATACACCGTAAAAGAGATAATTGCTGAAGTGGAAACCGATCATGGAACCGTACCTATACACATGCAACAATACTGGCCAGTAAGAACCCCTCGTCCTATCAAAAAGAAACAAGATCCAAGTATTCCATTGATCACCGGTCAACGAGTATTTGATACCTTTTTCCCTATTGCAAAAGGAGGAACTGCAGCAATCCCTGGTGGATTTGGAACGGGCAAGACGGTAAGTTTACATCAACTAGCAAAATGGAGTGATGCACAAGTCGTTGTATATGTTGGTTGTGGTGAACGTGGTAACGAAATGACTGATGTTCTTAGAGAATTCCCAGAACTTGAGGATCCAAAAACTGGAGAACCATTGATGAATAGAACTGTGCTTATTGCTAACACATCAAATATGCCCGTTGCTGCTCGAGATGCAAGTGTATATACTGGGATTACTATAGCTGAATATTATAGAGACATGGGCTATGATGTAGCCTTAATGGCGGATAGTACCAGTAGGCTTGCTGAAGCAATGCGAGAGATTTCTGGCCGGCTTGAAGAGATGCCGGGCGAAGAAGGATATCCTGCTTATTTAGCCAGTCGTCTAGCTGAATTCTATGAACGAGCTGGTCGAATGAAACTGATTGGATCTGAAGAAAAAGAGGGTAGTGTATCAGTAATGGGAGCAGTATCTCCTCCAGGTGGAGATTTTTCAGAACCCGTGGCACAAAACACACTTCGTATTGTGAAAGTATTCTGGGCACTTGATGCTGATTTAGCTGATCGTCGTCATTTTCCAAGTATTAACTGGTTGAAATCATATTCATTGTATCTTGGTGAAATTAGTAGTTGGTGGAATAAGGAGATTGGTGATCAATGGTTAAAACTTCGAAATAAAGCAATGACCCTTTTGCAAAAAGAATCTGAACTTCAAGAAATCGTTAAACTGGTTGGTCCTGATGCGCTTCCTCCAAAAGAGCGAGCAACGCTTGAAAGTGCTCGGATGATTCGAGAGGATTTTTTACAGCAAAACGCGTTTCATGAAGTGGATACCTATTGTCCTGGGAAAAAACAGTATGAAATGCTTCGGATTATGAATATGTATTCTGATAAGATTTTAGATGCTGTTGATCAACATGTGCACATCGATGATGTTATTAAAATGAAATCCCGTGAGCAGATCGCACGGATGGCAACGGTTTCAAATGAAAAGTTTGAACAAGAATTCAAAAAAATCGAAAAACAACTTGAAACTGAAATCGAATCATTAATTAAGGAGGTGAACTAAGGATGAGCAATAAAAACAAGGAGTATACCACGGTCACGGAAGTCGCTGGGCCACTTATGATTGTTGAAAACATTGAAGATGTTGCTTATAATGAAGTAGTTCGGATTAAAACTGCTGATGGCGAAGAACGAACTGGGCAAGTCCTTGAAGCTTATCTTGATAAAGCAATCGTGCAAGTATTTGAAGGAACCAAAGGACTTGATACTAAGGAAACATCTGCTCGATTCATTGGGGAAACCATGAAACTAGGAGTAAGCCCTGAAATGCTGGGTAGGGTTTTTGATGGAACTGGTAATCCAATTGATGATGCTCCAGCTATTATTCCTGATGACCGACGTGATATCAATGGTGATCCGATTAATCCATATTCTCGAGAGTATCCTCGAGAATTCATTCAAACTGGGATTTCAACAATTGATGGATTAAACACACTTGTTCGAGGACAGAAACTTCCGATTTTTTCAGGATCTGGACTTCCTCATAATCAACTCGCCAGTCAAATCGCTCGGCAAGCAAAAGTACTTGGGAAAGAAGAAAAGTTTGCTGTGGTTTTTTGTGCGATGGGTATTACTGCTGAAGAAGCAAATTTGTTCATTCGTGATTTTGAAGAAACTGGTGCTCTTGAACGAACGACTATGTTTCTTAATTTAGCTGATGATCCTACGATTGAACGAATTATTTTGCCTCGGATGGCTCTTACTGCTGCTGAATATTTAGCATTTGATCAAGACATGCAAGTACTAGTGATTCTTACAGATATGACTAATTATGCTGAAGCACTTAGAGAAATTGCTGCGGCTCGAGAAGAGGTGCCGGGTCGTCGAGGATATCCGGGTTATATGTACACTGATCTAGCTATGATTTACGAACGAGCTGGTCGGATTAAAGGCCGGAAAGGATCAATCACTCAAATTCCATTGCTCACCATGCCTGATGATGACATTACTCATCCAATTCCTGATTTAACTGGGTATATTACAGAAGGCCAAATCGTATTGGAACGAGGATTACATAAAAAAGATGTGTACCCGCCAATTTCAGTGTTACCTTGTTTATCTCGATTAATGGATCGAGGAATTGGAGCGGATCGTACTCGTGAGGATCATGCTGGTGTTGCTAATCAATTATATGCCGCATACGCAGAAGGAAATGATTTACGGGATTTAGTTGCTATTGTTGGAGAAGATGCATTATCTGATCGGGATCGAAAGTTTTTACAGTTTGCTGATTTATTTGAAGAACAATTTGTGAAACAAGATGATCATGAAGATCGAAGTATCATTGAAACACTGACCATTGGTTGGAATTTGTTTGCAACACTTCCACGATCTGAACTAAAAAAGATCGATGAAAAATATATTAAACAATACTTACCAGATGATAACAAAGATAAAAAAACTGCTAAAGAAACGAAATCAGATACTTCACCAAAAAAAGAAATTGATCCTAAGGATGAATAAGGATGACAGAACAACTCCTTGAAGGTGTAAAACCCACTCGAATGGAATTATTATCTATTCGAAAAAAACTTACACTTGCTGAAAAAGGACATAATCTTCTTGAACAAAAACGAGATTCACTCGTGGAACGATTCTTTACCGTTATTGATAAACGTAATGATTTATCTAAAGAACTTGATGACTTGTTCAAAGAAGCATTTCAATCCTTGATTCAAGCGCAAATGATCATGGGGGAAGGCCAAGTGAATCGTATTGCACAATTAGCTCCAGCTGCAGGTGAACTACAGTTCACTCATGATAACATCATGGGCGTGAAAATTCCAAAGATGGATGATCAATCATTTACTATTCCAACGGAACCATCCTATGGGATGAGTGAAAGTTGTGCGAAACTTGATGATAGTCAACAACAATTCAGAATGATTATGCAAAAATTGTTGACATTAGCAGATTTAGAAGGTGGCATAAAAAGTCTAGCAGTAGAAATTGAAAAGACGAAACGTCGAGTAAACGTTTTAGAAAATAATCTTATTCCAAAACTGAAAGCAACACAGAAATATATTGAAATGCAACTTGAAGAACGAGAACGAGAAGATTTCTTCAGAAGAAAAAGGATTAAAGCATTAATGGAATCAAAAGAGGAATAATAGTGGCAGATCACATAGAAGATGATCCACTCTTAGGACAATTCTTTGATAATGCTGAAAAGAAAGCACGATGGTTAATCCGAATTAAAATCGCCTATTACATTTGGATTGCATTTATGATGGTTGGTATCATCGTGTTTCTTATCTGGTTCATATTTTCGTGAAAAACCACAATGTTTGTTAACTAAAAGGCAATATCGGCAAGATGTAATTGTTATTCCTTCTTTCTAATCATGAATAGAAATTATTTATATAGGAGGCGGGTATTATCAACAAAATTCCTTATGGTGCGGATAACGTGACAGAAAAACCTAGTGAATCATCATCTGAAAAAAAAGATGACGTGTGCATGGAACCAATCTCAGAATGGATTACCAAACAATCCTTTCAAACCACTGAAGATATCGAAGTTCCAGATCGATTACTTGACCAAGTCATCGGGCAAGATAAAGCAGTTGATGTGGTAAGAAAAGCTGCTGAGCAAAAACGACATGTGATGCTTATTGGTGATCCGGGTACTGGTAAATCAATGGTAGCTCGAGCCATGACTGGTTTTCTTCCCAAAGAAGAACTAGAAGATATTATTGGGTATCCAAATTCAGAGGATTCAAACACGCCTCATATTCGAGTTGTTCCTGGTGGTAAAGCTAAACAGATTGTAAAATCTCAACGAGCTGAAGCAAAAAAGAAAAAAGAACAACAAAGCAGTATGGTTACTACCATTGTTTTTATGATTGTTGCTTTATCGGTTCTTGCCGGTCTAGCTCCAGGTATCACCAGTGGTGATTGGGATAATATTCGCATGGAGTATGCGATTTTTGGTGTGATTGCTGCAGTGATGATTTTTTTAGTATTTAGTCGCGGATCAATGTTTCAACGACAAGGATTGCAACAAGTACCAAAAATATTGGTTTCTCATGAAAAAGATGATAATCCGCCGTTTGTAGAAGCTACAGCTGCTCATTCAGGAGCGCTTCTTGGTGATGTTAGACATGATCCATTTCAATCAGCAGGACTTGAAACACCACCGCATCAATTAGTAGAAGCTGGAGCAATACATCGTGCTCATAAAGGAGTGTTATACATTGATGAGATCAATACGTTGAATCTTCCATCTCAACAGCATTTACTTACTGCTATTCAGGAGAAAAAATTTCAGATCACTGGGCAATCAGAACGAAGTTTTGGTGCAATGGTGAAAACTGAACCAGTACCCTGTGATTTCATTTTGGTTTCTGCAGGAAACCTTGATGCGTTAAAAGGAATGCATCCTGCACTTCGATCTCGTATTCGAGGATATGGATATGAAGTATACTTGCGAAGTCATATGAATGATACATATGAAAACAGGGAGAAACTGATTCGATTTGTTGCTCAGGAAATTAAGAAAGATAAGAAAATTCCGCATTTCGACCGAGATGCTGTTGCTGAAGTGATTCATGAAGCCCAACGCCGAGCTGGTCGGAAAGGAAAACTTTCCCTTCGATTAAGAGAGCTTGGAGGATTAGTTCGAACTGCAGGAGACCTTGCATTTGAAGATCATTCATCACTTGTTAATCAAGATCATGTGATTGCTGCAAAAAAAGTAGCTAAATCATTAGAGCAACAAGTCGTGGAACGAGCTATTGATCATCAAAAGGATTACCGATCATTTAAAACTAGCGGAAAAGAGGTTGGAGCCGTGAATGGTCTTGCCGTGCATACTGCTGATCCGTCAATGAGTGAATTCGCTGGATTAGTTCTTCCTATTGTTGCTGAGGTCACTCCAGCTGGATCGCAATCTGAGGGAAAAGTAATTGCAACTGGTAAACTCGGCGAGATTGCTCGTGAATCCGTTTTGAATATTTCAGCAATCATTAAGAAATATATTGGTCGGGATATTTCAAAGCATGATATTCATATTCAATTCATTGGGACCTATGAAGGGGTAGAAGGTGATTCAGCAAGTGTTTCAGTTATCACTGCGGTTATTTCAGCTATGGAAGGAATACCTGTGAAACAAAATGTGGCGATGACTGGATCATTAAGTATTCGAGGAACGGTTCTTCCTATTGGTGGAGTGACTGCAAAAGTTGAAGCAGCAGCATTAGCTGGAATTAAAACCGTGTTGATTCCGAAATCTAATCTTCAAGATGTTCTCATTGAGAAAAAATTTGAGGATAAAATCAAGGTTATCCCTGTTGGTACACTTCCAGAAGTAATCGATCATGCACTTGTTGGTGAAGGAAAAGAGGATTTACTTCGAAAACTTAGATCAATGAAACCACCACAAATCTCGGGTAGAGTAGACAATGGGAATGAACCAAAAAAGGAATAATCCTAACCATTTTTTTCTTTTCTTTTTTTTACAAACATTTTTATGAACAATTCGTTACTATGAGTAGTAATGGTAACCCATGATTAGTGCAAGTGTGTTCATTGGTCGATTTCAACCATTTCATCTTGGTCATTTAGCAATGATTACTCATTGTCCTACTGATACATTATATGTTGGAATTGGATCTTCTCAGTATCATCATACATTAGAAAACCCGTTTACCTATGATGAACGAAAAACCATGATACAATTAGCATTACAAAACAGATTTAATATCAAATATGATATTTATGCGGTTCCTGATATTCATGATCCTCCAAACTGGGTAGATCATGTTAAACGGATTCTTCCATCATTTACTATAGTGATAACCAATAATGATTTCACTGCAACATTATTCAAAGAACAAGGATATCAGATACATCAACCCGGATTAGTAAAAAGAAAAGAATATGCGGGAAAAATAATTCGAGAACATATGATAAATGAAAAGAAATGGCATCATCTTGTCCCTGAAGAAGTCGGTATTTATTTAGAAAAAATCAATGCTGTTGAACGCATTAAAACCTTAGTTGATCAAAGCAAACAAAATAAAAAATAATGATTATTTTCTTTTCTTCTTAGATTTTATTTTACTTGTGTTCTCTTTTAAAAAAGAAATAAGTTTGTATTTTCTCATAATGTCCAAAATTCCAGCGAAAACAGCGATACAAGCACCAAAGAAAACAATTAAAAACCCAGGTCCAAGCCCCCACGAAGCAGAAACCATAACCTTATCCGCATACGGGGGTGAAACCGGAATCATCCCTGAACCTTGTAAACTTCCAAGGCTTAATTGAGCTATTTGGTTCATTCCAAAGAAAAACGCTAAAGAAACCAGTAACATAAAAATAATACCACTTGCAACAAGAGCAAATTCAAATCTCTTATTTAACAACATATTTGGTATAAAACTAGCAAGTAATAATCCTAAACCTCCAGTTATTATAATAAGTAATGTTTCCACGAAATTAGTAAACATCTCAGGAATAGTAGCTAAACTCAAATACTGAGTATCTCCAACTCGGTATTCCTCAATCATCGTTGATGGATATAAATACATATCACTAGATTTAACAACGCGTCCATCCTCAGATTCGCCATAAAATGTCCACCATGGTTGCATCACTCCAACCAAAACAACTCCTAAAATAACCAATTTCAAAGCAGTATTCAACGAAATTCTTTTAAAATAAAAAAACAGCATGATTTCAGCAAGAAGAATAATCGCAGTAAACGTTACTACTAGATAAATAACAGATGGAATCGTCGTAACCACCGGAATAGTTTTATCCGAAGTTAACTCAACAATATCCGATCCAATCAATTTGTTATTATCAAGAATAGAAATCCCATAGGTTCCAGGTGGGAGAAGAATAGATTCATCAACAGATTCCACCATGATTTCATTGCCGTTACGCATAATACGAACCAATAAATCAGAAGACTCAATTTGTTCTCCCCTACTCGTAAGCACTCCAATATTTAATTCTTTAACTGCCAAAAATTGAATTGGAATTACACCACCAGATGCAGGAACTGAAAACCTTTTTTCATTCGTATAGCCTGCAAAAGAAATACGAACAACATATGATTCTTCAGGAATATTTCTAAACTGAAAACGTCCTGGCTCTAAAATAAAAGAGGGCTCTAATGAAACCGCATCAACCATATCCTCACTCGTGATTTCAGGAATCACATTAACATCCGGAGGAAGCCCAAATCCATCCCTTACTTCAATAATGATATCATGAATTGAAAGTCTGATTTCCTCACGGGGCAACACTGAAGCAAGAGTAGCATTATAAATTTTAAATCCTTGATAATAACCTTTCAATACATAAGGTTGAGACCATTGAAACAGATCTTGCACGGTAGCATTCTTAAAATCACTGATAACATAAGGTTTAAACAATGGAAACGGCACAGAAATAGTAACTCTTGGAAATGAATTAGAAATACCAGTTGCTACTAAATTCGGCCCTTGCCAAACTTCAACTCTAACTTGAGAAACACCATTTCCGAACTGATCATAAATAGAAACCTCTACCTCTTGTTCCCAAGTACAATATACATGTAAGGTTACATCAGTAGAAAGATCAATACTTCCAAAACCAATATAGGTTTTTTCATCCCCGGGCATTAATCGATATATTCTCACTTGATATTTCCCAGCTGTAAGCTTAGGAAATTTCAAAGACTGAATCCCCACAAATGGTTTATCCACGATTTCTTCAGCAATCAATGTTTCATTTTGATATAACTCAGCAGTAATCACTGGTAAAGAAAGACCAGTTAAATTCCTTAGAATTGGATATGAAAACAACCGACCAGACAACTGAGGAATCACGGTTAACGTGTAAATATTTAAAGAAACTTCACCTCCACTCACATTTACATCTCTAAAAGGAACCAATCGTTTAAAAAACGAACTTTCCTCCTCAATACGTCTATATCCTCCACTATACGTCGTATAAAATTCAACATCAAACGTATACTCCACTCCTTTTTCAATCGTTAAATCATGTGTTTGATAGGGTTCAAAGGCATTTCTCCCAAATGTAATCGATGCATAATCAACTTCAGCTCCAATCACATCCAGATACTCTTTCTCAGCAAGTTTTACTTCAATACCATCCCGCTCATCAGTTGCATTCTTCACAATACCCTTATGAGAAGAAAAAATTAACCCATGAGTTTTTCCTGATTCTCCATTCCCATAAGCAATCCAAGCATCTGGGCCAAGATCACAATCATCATCATAAGAGATCACCCATTCACGTTCAGAACTTTTAGGATCACGATCCAATGCATATTCCCGAATGCCATCATCACTAGCAACATGTAAAAAAGGAAGAATTTCGCCAAAAACCATTTTTTTCACACTTGGACTTTTCGAATGATACGAAATAATCGTTCCATACCGGCCATCAACATTTTTGATCCCAGAAACACTAACTTCCTCCATAATTTCATGATGCACTCGAACCGAAATCCGTTTATCTTCACCGGGTTGATAATAATAAGTATACACATTAGATGTGTACAACGCATCATTTTTAGATTTACTACTAATACGAAATTGCACCATTAAATTCCCATCAACCAGCACCTCTTTTCCAATTAACTCCTGATCTGAGGCAACTTCATCAGAATCCTTGGGTCCATCTTGATAAGAAAAACAAAATGATGCAAGCAAATCTGTTTGTAACATATCAAACTTTTTTGTACCTGGCTTCATCCTAATTGCAATTTGAGATAAATACCGATTCAACACCCTTCCTTTCTGACCAACCCCATACACAATATTATTATCTTCTCTTATCTCATAATAATCTCCTTCAACAGAAATCCCTGAAATTGGTTCAAAGAAATAGTACTTATCAAACACATTCACATGATCAACATAGGAAGGAGCTAATTTTTCTTCATCATCATAAAAAACAACATATTCCTCATCTCCAGTTGCATATGAGGGAATCAAGAAAATAATGTTGCAACTACTAATCGTTTCCTCATCAGATTGCTCAATATTATAGATTTGAACATCTAATTCATCCCAATTACTTCCATTCCAAGAACAAACACGAATAGAATGCAAACTCTCATTAAAACCCCAACAAGGATAATCAAAACTAATACGCATGTCAATCGGTTGGTATTTCGCTTGTTTTGAATCTGTTTCAATTGGAAGGGAGATTTTTTTATGATACTCCCATTCATCCCGCCAGGATTGAACTAATTCAGTACCTTCAGATGAAACAATGGGGGTAACTAATAACGATGATATGAAAAGAATGAATAAACAAAGCAAATGCATTAAAAAATTAGTTTTAATTTTTCTCATATCGAATCATACCATTGATTAACACAGAACCTTTTTTTGAATCAAACGTTTGACATATGGTTATTACATAAGCAACCAATATATAAGTTTATTATTATAATATTTAACATTTATCATTCGCCCCTGCAAATATGCTTTTTTTGCCCAACTCCTAATCTATCACAAAAAAACAAGAGGTATAAGAAAACATAAATACTAGCGATAATATGTCACGGCAACTTGGAGGAAAAAATCATATGAATTTTAATCTATTTTCCAAACAAAACCAAGATGCTCATCCGTTAAGTTACGATCTTACAATAGTAAGTGTTTTTATTTTATTAGGGACCCTCAGCCGATTTTTCCTTGTCGGCTGGGAAATACAACCATTCCCAAACTTTGAACTTATCATGGTCCTTACATTTATTAGTCTCTTTCTTATCAGACCGAGCCTGGTGTTTACCATCCCACTTTTCAGCATGATCCTTAGTGATATCTTACTTGGAAATCCGGTGTTAATTGGTTCATCAATGAATCGAATAGTACTCTTTACCTATACTGGATTTCTCATCATATCCTTTTTATTTCTCAAAACAAAAAACAAATCACATCATACACTGTCAACCATCAATTTAAAATCTGTTGGCTTATGTGTGGGGGCAGGTATGCTTTCAACGCTTGTGTTTGATATATGGACAAATGCCGGATGGTGGTATTTGATGTTTCCACATACAATGGAAGCATTTGTATCTGTTTTTCTAGCAGGTATCCCTTTTATGATCTATCATCAATTATCAACAGTATTATCGTTTCTTACCATTGCAGTACCCATAGGATATCTTCTTACCAATAAATACCAAATCACCATTCCAAAGAAACAATTCACTCTTGAAAAAATACCCTTCATAGCAGTAACCACAATACTAATCCTTCTAAGTTTTTCTGGATCAACCATGGCCATCCCCGATCAAACAGATATCTGGCTTGAAGATTCCACTGAAACAAGTGTAACTGTTACCTTAAAAGGAAGCAATTGGGAAATTAATGATCAAATTATTCTTACCCATGAAACTGCTGTTCTAGATGTACTTACTACTTTGGGAAAACGAAATGAATTCACAATTGATGCTACATATGATGAATCATTAGATGCAACATTAATCAATGCAATTAATGAAGATATGAATGGTGATGATGATCACTACTGGCAATACACCGTGAACGGAGAAATACCAATGACTAGTGCAGATAATACGATAGTTTCAAATGGTGATGTGATTATCTGGCATTTCAGCCAGTTTAGCTAAGGATATTTGAAAAGATTTATATTTCATGATTTGATAACGGCATATAAGAGGAAAGCGGAATGGCAATAGGATTTGTCTTAATAAGTGCGGCTCCTGCACGAGAACATGAAGTATACAACAAGCTGTCGAAAGTACCAGAGATCGTTGAACTCCACCCATTATTTGGCGAATACGATCTTATTGCAAAAATAGAAGCAGATGATTTTGAAAAACTGGGGAACCTTGTTGTAAATAATATCCGCTCAATTGAAGGAGTAATTGATACAAAAACATTAACTGGAACAAGATTTTAGAGGTGAA
>CAZYLG010000067.1:0-11626 GCA_964648565.1 uncultured Thermoplasmatales archaeon | reverse complement strand
GATCATAACCCCATTTCCATTCCCATTCAATAGGAACACCATCATTATCATCATCTCGTCCCCGATCGTCAACGGTTGGATTAGTGCCAAAAACGTTTACTTCTGTCCAATAAGGGATTCCATCTCCATCATAGTCATTTTGATAAATGTCAAACCAGAGTTCTGCATCATAATCATGTTGATAGATGCTACCATCATCGCAACCATTCAACCGACCGTATCCACTTGGATCGGCATTTAGATAATACTCTTCAGCATAATCATCTCCTGTCCAATGTCCAGTTTTGATATTATAAAAAAGATTAACATCATAACTATCTTTTCCCCCTTCCTCATAACCACTAATGTCACATTGCTGATCAACTCCAGGATTCCAATCCCATAATTGAATAGTAACATTTACCCATTCTTGATCATCGGGAACATTAGCAGTTGCTTTCCAATCACAATCATAAATATAACGAGTGTTTCGCCACACTGGGCTTTCAAACAATTCATCATTGATCCATACTTTCAAATAAAAATCAGGATAACTATACCGATCAATATATTCTCTGAAATTGAGATGATTATCATATTTTTCAAGTGATCGAAGTTTTAAAAGATCAAAAGTAACTCTGATATCCATCAATGGATCAAAATCAGAATCCGTTGGTTCTTCAACTGATTCCACGAGTGGACTGTTAATAGAAAGGAAGAGAAGCGTAGCCACGCTGAGTATTGCTATATTCATCTTTGAAAAAATCATGAGAGTATTGCCCCCTGCAGGCCGATTTATTCTAATAATATATATTGAGACCTTTCATATATTATTCTTTCTCTTCTACAAGAGATGAATTAGAATATTTTTCAAAAAAAGATGATTTTTATTCATTCTAAATTTTAAAACATGAGAGGAAAATAAAACAAATACATACGATATTTAAACACCTTATTTCATACAACATCTCAAGATGGATTATGAGATCATCATCCAAGCATTCTGGCTTATCATTCCTGCATATGTAGCTAATGCCAGTGCACTTCTTGTTGGTGGTGGCACACCTATTGATTTTGGAAAAACTTGGAAAGATAAAAAACGAATTCTTGGAGATGGAAAAACATGGCAAGGATTAATCGCCGGATCCTTTATAGGCATGACCGCAGGATTTGGTTTGTCCGTAGCTGCTAAATATGCACAAGCCTATGATTTTCCCATTTATCTAAGTGATTTCACTGGTTTTCCCATGATGGTCCCTTTGATTTTTTCTATTTGTTTTGGGGCGTTACTTGGAGATATTGTTGAAAGTTTTTTTAAACGTCGCCAAAATATTGAACGAGGATCAGATTGGATCCCATTCGATCAAATTGATTTCATCATAGGAGTACTGGTTTCCGCATTTCTGATGAGTTCATTACTTTATCTTTTCTCTTTACTTCCCTATAATTGGTTTTTCAAAGAATTCAGTATATATCATATTCTTACTCTTCTTATTGCTACTCCATTTATTCATCTGTTCTCAAATTTTATTCATCGGAAAATAATCGATAGAAAAGCAGAAAAACAAAGTATTTAAACCAATACTATTTTAATAAGATGAAAGATGATTTTTAGTGGGGAAAAACATATGGCTGATCCTGAACAAAAAGATATGAATGAGGAACTCAAAGAATGGATTAAAGAAACTCACGCTCAGGTAAAAGAAAAAGAAAACGATCAGTCATCCAAACAACAAGCAACTGGTTTCTGTGCGATTTGTGGAGAGAACAAAGCAAAATATGTATGCCAACGATGCAAAAAAAGCGTTTGTTCTTCCTGTTATTTTCAAATTGTTGGATTATGTAAAAACTGTGTTGAAAAAGAAACAGCGGATAAATGGCAAGGAAAAAAACCTGATTTGGAGAAACTCCTCGGCGTAAAATGGGTTGAATAACTCTATTTTTTTATTCTTCTTTTTCTCTATTCAATCGTTTTCCCTCTAAATATAATCCATACATCGACCGAGCAGTACGCCAAGACGAAGGATAAATAGGCACGCCAGCTGATTTTAAATCCCATACTAAATCCTCAAATTCCTTTCCACCAACCCAGGTTCCAAGAATAGGCTTCTGATGGGTTTCATGCAGTTTTCGTTCCCTAATCATTTTAAGAATGGCACCAGTGAACTCACGAGGCCGAGCATACCCGCCATGAACTGATGCGACAATGATTCCATCAATATTTGGATCTTCAAGTAATGCTTTCGTGGTCATTTCATACCGATAAAAACCAGCATCAGCCACTAGATCAACTGGATTATTTGGTTTTACAAGATCCGGAAGAATCTTATCAATCTTTTTTTCTGTCTTATTTGACAATTTTGGTACCACTAGTCCATTTGCTTCACATGCATCAGTTAATAAAATCCCAAGACCTCCACCATTTGTAATGATACCAACCCGATTTCCTTTCATCGCAGGTTGCCCATCTAAAGCTCGAGCCATATCAAATAATTCAACGATATCTCGGCAACGAATACCTCCTGCTTGATGAATCGCAGCACTATACATCTTATCACTACCAGCCATCGAACCTGTATGAGATGCTGTTGCCCGAGCACCAGCACTACTTCTTCCAGCTTTTACCACAAGCACTGGTTTATGACATGCTTTAATCGCATTCATAAATTGCCGACCATCTTTCACTGCTTCAATATACAATCCAATAACTTTCGTATCCTTATCTTGACTAAAGTAATCAATGAGATCATCATCATCGATATCCAGTTTATTCCCAACACCAATAATCTTTGAAACACCGACAAACTCATTATTAGCCAAATAAATCATGCCGATTCCAAGAGCACCACTTTGACTAATCAATGAAAGATTCCCCTGCCGTGGAACACCAAAAACAAAAGAAGCATCAAGACCATCTGAAGCATTCTTATACCCCATAGTATTTGGCCCAAGCACTCTCATACCACTATCTTTGATGATAGAAGCAACCTCGTTTTCCAATTTGTTATTGCCCACTTCACTAAAACCTGAAGAAATAATAATTGCGTTTTTTACCTTGCTTTTCACACAATCCTTCATAATACTTGGCACAATCTTTGCAGGAACAGAAACTAACACTAAATCAAGCGAATCATTAATATCAGTAATTTTTTTATAACAAGGAATACCAAGGATCTCTTCTTCATGAGGATTCACTGGATACAACTTACACTCATAATCTGAAATAATAATATTTTTTAATGCAGCATGACCAATTTTTCTTGAATCCTTTGAAGCACCAACAACAGCGATACTATCCGGCTTGAAAAATCCCTCTAATTTATTTTTCATCTTTAAATCACATCTTTTCCATTACTTGATATAATAAATCAAAGCTCAGTATTAATGCTGTAATAAGATTACTTACTTAAACCTCATCCTTTTCTGCTGGTAAATATTCATGCATTCTTTGAATAACTTCTGCACTTGTTTTCGCTGTTCGATAATCCTCCAATGGATTCTTATTCATAGTTAAAAAGTGTGGACCCCAGTTATAAATTGATGTTAACTGTTCTGCTTGTTTGGGATTACCCAGAATATAGACTGCTGCAGCAAATGCTTCTAACGTTGTTAATTTCAAGGCTTTCCCAAAATTGACGGGATTAACTGCTATTACAAAAGGAAGCGCTCGGGAAACATGCGTTTTAGATAATTCAAAGAATTGCTGTTCAGCTGTTTTCCACGAGCAATCAACAGCTAACACACCATGGTTTTTTGCATGATTGCTATCCTCAGGAGACAAACTTTTTTTTGAAAATGGATTTAACAAAATCATGTTCGGCGGAAGTTCTCTAATCTTTGTATGTAGTAATGCATATCCTAACCGACTCATTTTTCTTGCCGTGCATTTCTTAGGATCATCATCATTAGTATGATAAACTCGTAATTTAAACAAATTATTCCTCCATAACCTCTGTATCAAGCACATAATGACTAATACCTGGAGCAAATGATTTTACACATTGAAGATGTTTCAACCTAACAGATCGATGAAATATTTCAGCTTCTCGTTGAATTATCGATAATGGATAGTCTGGAACTTCTTTATCAGGAAACGTATCATGAAAATGAATAATTCCCACATGATTTTTTAATGATTCAAATGCAGTTGGAAGAAAATCTTTTGTTTCACCGATATAACCCATAAGCACGCGATCAGCGATATTCTTTGGAGCAACCTTTCGATTATCACCAAGAACCGGTATTATCACATCTGAAACTTGATTTAACCTAATGTTTTCTTCTAAAAACGAAAATGCAACAGGATTTAATTCACAACTATACACTTTTTTAACCTGTGAATGAACTGCTATTGGAAGAGAAAAATAACCAATACCTGCAAACAAATCAACGACCACTTCATCTGGTGAAACAATCTCACCCATTCTTTTTCGTTCATCCATATTCCCTGAAGAAAACATAACTTCAGATGGATCTAACTTAAATTTTACACCATTCTCCTTATGAATGGTCACTGTATCCTTGTCACCATAAACATAGGATATCTCAGGTATTCGAAATCTTCCAATGATACCTCCAGTATCCTTCAACACACTTTTACAATTCAAAACTTCAGCATAAACTGCTGCGATTTCCTTTTCAATTGCAACTAGATTTCTTTCAAAAGAAAGGATAAGTACATCACCAATCTTTTCCCACTTTCTCGGCAATTTGTTAATTTGTTCATCTGTAAGCACTGGTGAAAGCCGGTCAATGATTTGCTGAATTGGTTTCTTTTTCATAATCTTATTTACCTGTATAAACATCTTTTAGAATGGAAGAATACTTCTCTTCCTTTTTACACTTTAGTTTATTACTTTTTCTCCAACAAGTCTATGTACCAAATACCCTATTTCAAGGAAATACTCATGGAATTTTTTCCTTATATCCCACGGCCACATCAACAAGCTATCGTTACCACGATATCTAATGCATTCAATGATAGATCACATCTTGTCATTGAATCAGGAACAGGAACAGGAAAAACCATTTGTGTTCTATCAGCAGCACTCAAATATGCATTAGCACATGAAAAAAAGATCATTTACATCACCCGAACTAATGCCCAACAACAACAAGTTATCAAAGAATTACGTGCGATCAGACAAAATCTCAAAGATACTGATTCTCGAAAAGAAAAATTGATCGGTGTGGGCATTCAAGGAAGAAGTAATATGTGTCCTCATGCAAAACATGATGAAGAATTATCCAAAGGGACTAGTGAAGAACTCTCAAAATTTTGTTCAAATGAAAAAAAGAAAACACGGAATTCACACAAAGGATGTCCGTATTATCGAAATTTCGTTAACGAAAAAAACCAAGTTGAAGATATGATAGAATGGATAAAAAGTGAACTTCCAACAGCGGAAACATTCATTCAATACTGTGAACAAAAAACCATTTGTCCCTATGAATTAAACAAAAAAATAGTTCGAGATGCAACGGTCGTGGTCATCCCCTACATTTATATTTTTGATATCACCATTCGAAACATGCTATTTGACTGGTTAGGCGTTGCTGAAGAAGACGTTCTTTTAATAGTTGATGAAGCACACAACCTCCCAGATTATTTAAGAGATTTATTTTCAACACAGCTGAGTGCGTGGATGCTTCGAAACTGTGGTTATGAAGCAAAAGAATATGGAAACCCGTCAATTGCTGATGGTCATTTCACCATTGCTTCTTTTTGCAAAACCATGGAAGATATCATTCGAGAACTCCGTGATACGTATGTATACTCCATTTTAGAAAATGGCATTAGAAAAGGACCATCCTCAAAGACAGATGCATTTCTTCCAAAAAGCGAGTTTGTCACTGAACTTTCAAATCGAACAGGGATTTCACAAAAACAAGTGCATGATGTCATTGAAGATCTCATTGCATATGGGGAAAAGATTCAGGAAGCAAAACAAAAAAGAAACAAACTCCCAAGATCCTATCTTCACAAACTTGGCATGTTTCTTGATTTTTGGATGAATATAGCACATGATCAATACTCCAAACTTATCGTTGATGATGCAGAGGGAAAAAACCCACGAATCGAAGCCTACTGTTTAGATCCATCCGTTGGAACAAAGATTCTTTCAAAGTTTCACAGCTCCATTCATATGTCAGGAACATTAGAACCACTAGAAGAATATCGAGATTCAATGGGATTGTCCCCTTCAACGACACTTATTTCTTTTCCTTCACCATTCTCAAAACAAAACAAGAAATTGTTTTTCGTTAGCGATGTTACCACAAAATACGCTGAGATTTCTAAAGATCCTGAAATAAAAGAACGATTATGGCAGTATATCTCCTCGATCTGTAATAAGTATGGCCAAAACACTATGATTTTTTTCCCAAGTTTTAACGTATTATCCATGTTCAAACGAAATAATGATTTCTCAAAAATTCAACGATCGATATTTTTAGAAGAACAAAAAATGTCTCAATCTGCACTCATCGATTTGATTGATGATTTCAAATCACATGGGGATAATGATGGTGATGGCGCAGCATTATTCTCCGTGATGGGTGGTCGAATCAGCGAAGGAATGGATTTTCCTGCTGAACAACTAGAAATTGCTGTAATTGTTGGTATACCCTATCCTAAACCAACAGCTCGGCAAAAAGGATTACAACGATACTATGATATGAAATTTCGAAAAGGATGGGAATATACAGTTGATGCACCAGCTGCTCGAAAAATGTTACAATCCATCGGACGATTAATCCGGGATGAAAATGATAGAGGTGTTGCGGTCATCTTAGATCGGAGAGCCTCTCGATTTAAAAAATATCTTAGAGATCTTACGCTGACCAATGATTTATTTTCAGAAATGGACGAGTTCTTCTCCAATTAAAAAAACAAGGATTATTTTGATGTAACTTCATTAACAAAATCAGGGATGCCATCAGTTATAAAATACGTTTTTTTACATTTCACACATTTTAAGGATCCACTGATTACTTCCTCATCTTTTTTTTCATCCGCCTGTAGTTGAAGTGATGATTTACACGTTGGACAACATAAAATATCCATCATTTCTTTTTTCATATGGTATCATCCACCGATACATTCTTTTGTTCTTCAAAATCAATGTACACTGGTTTTCTCCCATTAATACCCGAATCATACATAAATGACCAATGTTCATCGACATCCTCCTTTCTTTGTTCAATTTTTTGTAAAAAATTCTTCACCTGCGAATCCATTAAATCAGCTTGAAACAATGCTGCAGCTTCAGGAAATGCAGGAAGTTTCGGAGATCCATATTCAAGACGGCCATGATGACTAAGAATCATATGACATAATTTCATCTCCAATACCTCATCAAAAGAAACCTCTTTTTCCCGTAAACCCGAAATTTTCTCCTGAATCCACTGGCTACCAACTACGATATGACCAATGAAATTCCCAATATCTGTTCGACCAATGGTAGTGGTCGTTTTGTAACTTTTAATCTTGCCGACATCATGTAAGATAGCACCCGTAATTAACAAATCCCGGTCCAAATCAGTGTAATATTCAGCAATGGTATTACTTAATTTCACCACGCCTAAACTATGTTGCAAATTCCCTCCGATCACATTATGATGATTTGACATTGCTGATGGTGTATGAGTGTATGATTCAACGAATTGTTCATCTTCGAAAAACGATTCAAGTAACGCTTTCAAACTAGGATTAGAAATGGTCTCAATGTAGGTTTGTAGACTTTCAAATAATCGTTTTATCTCCTCTTCAGATAAAGCAGCAACGAAATCACTTTCATCATACTCTTGAGTGTTACATCGTCTTATGCCGCCAGTTTTTTCATTAATGGAGATCTGTAACCTATCATTATATCGTTCTACAGCCCCGGAACGAAGTTGAACCACATCACCAGTTGAAAAACTTTCAAATAACCGTTTCACTCGTTCTTTGTTGTTTCCACCCCAGAATTTAACATTGATTTCACCGGTTTTATCGGTGAGGATCAAATCAAAAAAGGTACCCTTCTTATATCCACGAGGGGCATTCTTTCGTTTTACTGAAAATAGATCATTAACTGTTTCACCTTCGTGCAATCCTTCGATGAATTGAATTTTTTTTCTTTTTTTCCCACCTGGTTTAATCATCGTTTGCTCATCAGCTTGCTTTTCATAATGAAATAAATCAGTCATCTACCAACAACTCCCCAAATAAGACGATACTATACTTAAATCGGTTAACAAACAATCAATAGTGTTAGAGTTTATACGTTTTTCCTTCCTCTATCATAACCGTTTTCATATCTAATGAATTAAACTTTTCCGGATGCTCCGTATGAACTGGAAATATCATTTGAGGTTGAATCGTTGATAACACCGTTTTCAAATCCTCTCCATTTATATGGCCTGAACAATGAGATTGTACAAGATTAAGATCGAAATGATTCAACCAGTTTTTCATTCGTTCATAAGAAATCTCCATTTCTTCATTAAATGGTTCTGAAAGAGAATGAACATAGATACCATGATATGGTTTTAAATCAATCATCGAGTTAAAATACCAATAATTCAACACCACCATATACTTCGAAGGATTCATTTTTATATCTTCAGCAGTAATGATATTAGGATACGTTATTCTCTTTTTCATGAATTTATCTTTATAGTCTTCATTTAAATTGTAGGTTCCTGTGTTTCGTTTTGGAAGCAAAATACTGATTCGATCATTTCGACTATCCGGTACATTCAATTTTTTATCCTGATGATACTGTTCTAAGAAGCATGCATGTTTGAAACTAATCACTAATTGTTTATCTAATTCCTTTGCAATCCGATAAAACGTGGTAAATCTATCAACATCTTTGAAATTAAAATCAACGATCGACATGTTTTTGTTGCGGTTAATCGTTTTCTTAGCCTTGTTATACACTGTTTCTTCTGAATTATGAGTCTTTTTTTGATCGATACGTGTTCCCTCAGTGATAACGGCAAGAGGTTTAGATGAAGTTGCTTCTTTGATGAATTCCTCTGTTTGCTCTTTTCTAAGACCATGCATTCGTAAATCACCGGTATACACAACGGGTCCTTCTGACGTATAAATAATAAAACCATAGGCACCAGGAACGCTATGATCCACGTGAATCGGGTAAATCTCTAACGAATCAATTTTTATTTTATCTTTAGATCTAAATAAATGAAAGGTTCGTTTAACTGGGGGTTTTGTGTAATTTCTTCGATACAATGGTCTTTCCTTAAAATTTAACACTTCTGCTTCAATATTTCGTTGTGTTTGCTCTTCAACCGCATCAAGAATTCGTTTACTAATCTTACTAGAATACACCGGAATCTTTTCATGAAGAAATGAAATATAATTCGCATGATCTGCATGAGCATGAGATAACAGAACCCCTTGTACTACAGGATCTGCGGGTTCTCTTCCATGATGGATCAGTAAATCCTCTCGATAAATCCCGGGTAAATCTGGAATAAGACCAAGTTCTAAAAAATCGCCGATACCATTTGCTGATCGAGGTGTAAGAAATTCTTCAAAGAATAACCCTCTTTTTCCAAAGCTCATTCCAAAATCCAAAAATATCTTAGTATCCCCATCTTCAAGAAGGATTTTATTTCCTCCAATTTCTGAAACGCCACCATAAAAAGAAAGTGAGACCATGATTTTTCCCTCAAAAAATTTTAGATAATATAATTACTATTGTTCTTACCATCTTTTGATTCAAGAAAGAAAATACAATAACGATTACATAAACATTCGTACAAAATACCAAATAAAAAAAAGAAACAAAAATTTGTTCCTATTGTTTTCTGTATCCAAAAAAATAGTTTCATTCTTTTTTATTACATTGATGAGCAAGAAACCGGGCACGCTGCCCAACAACAAATAATTTCGCAATAAATGATATTTCTTGAGCTTCTTCTTTACTTGAGATTTGACCGACAATCATCATACGTAATCACAAATAACCTGTTCATTTTCAGCTTATAAGCGCTTGTGGTACACCTCTGTCCTGAAAATTAAAAAACTTGGATATAAAAAAAATCTTAGGAAAAAAGATTATAAAGAGATCACATTCTGTTTTATTGGAATTGACCGAATTATGGAAATTAAAGCCTGTCCAAAATGTGGAAGCATAAAAATATTTCAAGGAACCCTCGGAGATGGCGTTCTCACAGGATATACTAGCAGGCAAGTCTGCAGGAACTGTGGGTACCAAGGAATGCCGCTGATTTTTAACAATGAAAAAAACTACAAAAATTTTTTAGAAGGATTAAAAAAAGAACAAACAGCAAAATCATCCACTAAAGAAAAATTAAAACAAACATCCAAAAAAGAGTACAATCGTCCCAACGGATTATTTCTTCTTTCAGCAATCCTTTTTATTGAAACAATCATTGCTTTGTATCTCTTCTCCACTTATCCATCCTTGATCCAATCAGGTAACGTCCCAGGAATAATGTATCTGAGCATGTTTGCTTTAACTGGAATTCTTATACCCCTTGGAATTTTAACGAAATCAACGTGGACATTTACCATTGCAGGGATTCTTTTCATTTTTACCATCCCAATCAATCTTCCACTACTTTATTACATAACACGACCACATGTGAAAGAGTATCTTTTAAAAAAGAGGCCCAATAAACAGCGAAATTAATAAAACCCCCTTCTCCATTATTACGGTGCAAGGTGTCAAAATGACAGATTTAAATATTAATGACATACTTGCAAACTACGATCCGTCTAATATTACTATTGCAACTGTTTGTTCTCATTCCAGTTTACAAATTTTTCATGGAGCAAAACAAGAAGGATTCAAAACGTTAGGGATTGCAGTAGGTGAAGAACGAAGACGATTTTATGATGCATTTCCAAAAGCAAAACCCGATGAATTTTTAATGGTTGATAATTACCAAGAAATCTTAGATCTCACTAGCAAACTTCAAGAAAAAAATGCAGTAATCATTCCACATGGATCCTTTGTTGAATACCTTGGAGCTGATAAATTCCTATCATTAAACTTGCCTACATTTGGAAACAGAGAAGTGCTTCGGTGGGAATCAGATCGAAATATCGAACGAGACTGGCTTGAATCAGCTGGACTTACTATGCCTCGAGAAGTCAAAAACCCTAAAAACATCGAATCACCAGTGATTGTAAAATATCATGGAGCAAAAGGCGGACGAGGATTTTTCATTGCAAAAACATATGAAGAATTTCAAAAACGCATTCAACCAAACAAACCCTACACTATCCAAGAATTTGTGATGGGTACCAGGTATTACTTACACTATTTTTATTCTCCAATCCAAAATAATGCATATAAACTAAAGAAAGGAAGCCTGCAAATGCTATCAATTGATAGACGTGATGAAACAACCATTGATGAAGTACAACGACTTGGAAGCATTGCAGAACTTGAAGAAATTGGTATTCATCCTACTTTTGTTGTCACTGGAAACATTCCTATTGTTCTTCGTGAATCATTACTTCCTAAGGTTTTTAAAATGGGCGAACAAGTAGTTGAACGGTCATTAGAACTCTTCGGTGGTATTCTTGGATCATTTTGTTTAGAAACAGTGGTAACTGAAAATCTTGAATTCAAAGTCTTTGAAATCAGTGCTCGAATCGTTGCTG
>CAZYLG010000066.1:0-11844 GCA_964648565.1 uncultured Thermoplasmatales archaeon | reverse complement strand
CAGAAATAATGTTTTTGTTTAGAAGCACGTCAATAATGCTTTTCTCTACTGTTGGAACTGTTGGTTGTCTTGCATACCCATGAAAATGGGTTCCATCATAAGCGATTTTTAAGGCTATTTTAGAACTCATAATTTCAAATCTGTAACTAAGAATAGATAAATAAAAGAATGTGAAAAAATATGAGAAAAAAAATTTCTCATCAACTAAAAAAAGAAGAAAAAAGTTGGATTATTTAACTTGATTTTCCGCTATATCTCCAACAATTGGAAGTTTGAATTTTTCTCCCTGGTATGCTTTGAACATAAGAAGTAACCAGAGAACAAATACTACCAGGTAAATCAAAATACCAACGTAATAAAACGGACTTAATGTTGGTACGCCATAAGAATAGCCATAAATAGTATTTGTCGAGTATGAAACTCCTAATATTCCCTGGAAAATATAGCCAAGTATGGTAAGCGGTAAAAAGGTAATTATTGATTGCATCGCATGGAATTTTACGGTCTTGTTCTCTTTTTCTAAAACAAAAAATACAATTCCAGTAACCCAGGTTAGCACATAACACAAAGCACTTGCTACATTTTCGTCTAAATTCATTGATGTCTTCTTTTCATCTGCCATATCTTTTCCTCCAAGATAATCATTAACCTAATTTTTACCTTTGAAAGTTAACAATGCTTTATATTATTTGCCATTTATTTCTGGTAAAAGGTAAAAGGAATCCTCATAGCGAACTACGGGAATTTGCTCTGAAGAATACATAATCTTTTTTGGTTTGTTAATGACCATAATCTTATAGGTATTTTTATCCATCACTTGAATCTCATCATCTTTTTGACTCACTACAATCATATCTTGAACGAGATCATCATAATCATATGCCATCGCTTTCTCAAAATATTTCACAGGAAACGTATGAGTATTCCATGTTTTCAAATCAATAACATGAGTCGTATTATTAGATAATGAGGTGACAAAAAATAACGAATCATCCATAGCAAGAATACTATGTTTATCAAAACTAGGGAGACGAAGTAAATAAGTCATTCGATATACTTGTTTTCCATCATTCATACCAACATTACTAGATGAAACAGTAATCTCCCCACAAAACGCCTCCTGAGCTTTTTTTATGATCGATGCTGCAGCTTGCTTATCACTTAACAAATAATCAACACCGGTCTTTTCATAGTTTTTATCAGTTACAAACAACTTTCGATTTCCTTGTTTTTGCATTGAATGAACAATAGTGTCAAGAAATTGTTCAATTGATTGTTTTTGTTGTTCACTCATTTTCTTTTCAGAGGATCTGATTTGAAGAATGGCCTCATGATATCCTCCAAATTGTTTTGAACAAATATCACACACATTAGGTTTTAATCGAATTTCAACATAATGATCTTCAGAAACGGTCTCATTATCAATTTTACTGACGAACGTAACTTTACAAAAAATGTTGTCTTCTTCATCATGACAATCTAACATTATCTTACTATCTTTTAACTCAGGACTGAACGTAAACGCGTTTTTCACATAACGTTTCACTACATCTTCAAATGAATCGTTCTTCCACGTGTTTTTATATTTATAACCATCACAATAATTACACACCGGAATATGAAAAACATCTGGACCATGGATGAATTGATGATTTTTCAAATAACAGTCTAGACAGGATCCATCTCGAAAAATTGGTTTATCTTTTCCACAATCAACACAATACATAATTCACCTTTACAACCAGGGTTCTGATACTTAAAGCATATGATAACATCCTCCTAACCGTTTTCACGTGGTTTCATCTGACGTAATTGTTGTTTTGCTTTCTGCACAAGCACAACACCAAGAACAATTAATCCAGCACCAACAAGAAACAACGGCGTTGGATACTCACCAATAAAAAAAGATAGAAGAATAGTGAATAACGGAATGAAATTTAGAAACACCGCGGATTCAGCTGCTTCACTTTTTGATAATGCATAATACCACGCAATATAAGCAAAAACACTACAAAACAATCCCAAATAAAACACAGCGAGCAACCCAGAAAAACTCAAATTATCTAAAACAAGACTAACATCAGTAAAAACAAAGGGAAGAAATAACACGGTTCCCAGTAAAAACGCATTTGCATTAACTACTAATGAATCTTCTTTTTTAAGCAAGTGTTTACCAACAATAGAATACACTGCCCAACATACCGCGGAAAGAATGACAAGAATGCTTCCAAAAACAAACGAGGTGTCAAACACAATTTGTTCGTTACTCATCTGACCAAACATAACAAAAATAACACCAATAAAAGAAATGATAACTCCCATTGTTTTCAAGCGAGTAAAGTGTTCATGTAAAAAAAGCGCGGAAAATAAAGAAATGAACAATACATTAGTATTTATCAATACACCACCAGTAGATGCACTAGTTAAAGAGACACCCGTGAATTGCAACATATAAAGAAGTGTTACCCCAGTTAATGCAAGAACAAGTAATTGCGGGAGTTTTTGTTTAGAAAGAAAAAACGGTTTTTTAAGAACAAACAATAAAAAAAACATCACAGGAGTTGCTACCACAAAACGTAAGAAACCAAGCATGATCGGTGGAATCTCTTCATGAATCACGCGCACTGCAACAAAACTACCCGCCCATGATAAACTCGCAAAAATGAGAAGGGCATACACCAATAAAACACGGGATTTCATAATAAAAAAAAAGAAGGAAAAAAGATTATTTTTTCTTTACGGCATTCATTCCTCCTTTAAATGCCGTATCATTCACTGATTTGAATTTCGGTGGAACATTTGCAAAAATGGTCTCCAGTAAAATATTAGAATCAAACGGAAGAAGACCGCTTGCTGCAAGTCCACCAAGAAGTACAATGTTTTTCGTAATCCTGGCACCAGCATCTTTTGCAATCTGCAACGCATCCAATGTAATCAATTCAGCATGCGATGAAATATCCTTGTACACATCATCTAACGAAGGATAGGTTTCTCCACCAACATTAACCGTAAATGGCACCACTGGATTGGTATCAGTAATTACTTTTGTCTTCTTATATGCATACTGAATATACCGGAGTGCTTCAATAGGTTCAGTGCTCACAATCACATCAGCAGTTCCACTCGCAATCAAGGGGCTAGAAACATCACCCATTCGCACGGTACAATACACCGATCCACCACGCTGAGCCATTCCATGAACTTCAGAAGCATACACCTTAACACCAGCATTTACTGCAGCTTTGCCAAGAATATTCGTTGCAGTAATAACTCCCTGACCGCCAACACCAGTAAGCACAATACTTGTTTTCATCTTAGTTCTCCTCCTTTCTTACTTTAATCGCTTTCTCAGGACAAATCTGAAGACAATTACCACACCCATTACACTGTTGCTCATCAATGTAAACACGTCCCTTCTTTTTGTAAAACGCAGGACAACCAAACTTATCCAAACACGTATTGCACTGCGTGCATTTTTCCTGGTTTACTTCAAAAGTTGGCACTGGTTTTCCATCCTTACGCCGATCTCGATTCTTCAAAAGGATACAAGGCGCTTTACTTACAACAACAGACGTTCCCTTGAACTCAAGAGCTCGTTTGAACGCTTCACTTGTTTTCTTCACATTATTCGGATTTACTACTTCCACATGTTCCACACCACATCCTTTCACCACATCTTCAACCAAAATACTTCGAGCAGGATCTCCCATACCATCAGTTTCAGTTCCAGGATGTGGTTGATGACCAGTCATCGCTGTCGTTCGATTATCAAGAACGGTGATGACCACATCATGATTATGATGCACCGCATTCACAATCGGTGGAATCCCCGAGTGAAAGAACGTGGAATCACCCATAAATGACACAATCTTTTGATCAGTTGAAACGGAAAGACCACATGCTGTTCCAGCATTCGAACCCATACACAGTAACAAATCAGCGACTTCAAGTGGTGGTGCTTTTCCAAGGGTATAACAGCCAATATCTGTAGGATAGACAGTATCTTTTGGAGCGACTTGTTTTACCGCATAATACGTTGCTCGATGAGGACAACCAGGACATAACGCTGGAGGTCTACTTGGAAGATTAATTGAAGATTCCTTTGATTTGGGAAACGGGACTTTTTTATCAAAAATCTTTGCTAAAACACGAGTAACAATATCAGGAGTATATTCATAGAGTCTTGAGAAATGATCCGTTGATTTACCAAGAATTTCAACATCAATTCCTTGTTCATCAGCCATTACATGAATCTGATTTTCCAAAATAGGTTCTAATTCTTCTACAACGACAACCGTGTCACAATCAGTAAGAAGTTTTTTAGTCATCTTAGGTGGAATCGGATGTGTCATTCCAAGTTTCAAAATCGTAACATCCAAACCAAGTTCTTCAGCAGCTTCCTTCACATAGTTGTAAGCAACACCCGAGGTTAAAATACCCATCTTACTTTTTTTACCAACTTGGATGAATTCATTAAAAGGAGAACTATCAGACATTTCCGCTGCTTTCTTCATTTTTTCTAACAATTCAGGATGTTTCTTACGAGCTGTAGCCGGAACCGTGACTAAATCAGGATCTTTTTCAAAAAAACCTTTTCCTTTTGATGGTTTTGGCTTTTTCAAGATTACTGGACCACGAGCATGATTCAATCGGGTCGTAGTTCGCAAAAGAATAGGAGATTTTAACTCCTCGGAAATATCAAAACCAATCCGAGTCATCTCTTTTGCTTCTTCGGGAGTAGTTGGTTCAAGCATGGGACAACTAGCAAAAAGAGCAAAATAACGGTTGTCTTGTTCATTCTGAGATGAATGACATGAAGGATCATCAGCTGAGATAATCACATGACCTCCTTTACAACCAACATACAAATAGGTCATGAATGCATCACTTGCTACATTTAATCCAACATGTTTCATACACGTAAGACTACGTAGTTTCGAAAATGATGCAGCAGCAGCCACTTCCAATGCTACTTTTTCATTCGTTGAATATTGAAAATAAAATGATGGTTTTTTGTTCTCTTTCTTCAAATATTTAGCAATATGTGAGAACGTATCAGCTATTTCTGAAGACGGCGTTCCCGGATAAGTGGTGGCCACATCGACTCCTGCTTCAATCGCTCCACGAGTGATTGCTTCATTTCCAAGTAATAAAATAGTTTTTTCTGGTTTCTCCTCAATAATTTCCATGATCATCTCCCCAAAAGTGAATAGTACGAGGTAGGATTTCGTTCAATTTGATGAACTTTCTAAGACATATAAAGGTAACTGCAAAATTTATATAGGAGTACTATGTATAATATGGTAAATATGGTTATTTAAATAGTATTTTTCTTCAACATTAAACAAGAGATATTTGAAAAGAGTCGCAATCTCAATATAATGTTTAAATACTATTTCTACCATAATACATATTAACGGGGACAAATATGAAAAAACAACTCATTGTACTATTTCTAATTGCAATTTTTTTAAGCAGCGGTAGTTTTGTTTTAAATACACCAGCAAACCAAAACGTTCAAAATGAAACGATATCGATTTCACTCTCTGCATCATCCATGTCACTATCTGAAAAGGATGAATTTATATCTATTTCTATCCCAGAATCAACAGGATCAATCAAGATACCAACACATCCATCACTTCCGATCATAACAAAAACAATAACCCTACCATTTGGATCAACAATTCAATCAATAAATTATGAATTATCACAAAAAGAAACAATCACTGTCGATAAACAAATCAACCCTGTTTCTTATCCAACACCACTTGATCCTTCAATCAATTCAATGGAAAAAGAAACTAATCAAGAGATATATGCTTCTTCAAATCCCTATCCCACTCAATCAGTTAACTCAAAAAACGCTGCTGGATTAAATGATGAAAAACATGTAAACACACTTACTCTAACTTGGTATCCCATCCAATACACTCCTACTAAGGATACAGTAGAATTTAGTAAAGAGATCATCATTTCAATAACCTACAAACCAGGATCAACACTCATTCAGGAAACAAATGAAAACAAACTAGTGATCATCGGTCCTGAAATCTTTTCTGATGAAACCCAGCCATTAGTCGATCATAAAAATAATCACAATGTACAAACAATGTATACCTCTGTTGAACAAATCTATCAAGAATACCCCGGAAGAGATCAGGCTGAAAAAATTAAAAAATATATTTACGATGTTGTAAACACACAGGGGATCACATATGCATTATTGCTTGGAAGTGTAGAGTTAACACCAATGAGAGAAACAGCGATTCGCATTTATCATGATGATAACATTCTTACGGATCTTTATTATGCAGATGTGTTTGAAAGTGATGGGAGTTTTTCTAGTTGGGACTCAAATAATAACAATAAATTCAGTGAATACAATTGGGAAGACGGCCTACTTGAACACGTGGATTTATATCCTGATCTGCATGTTGGAAGAATCCCTTGTGAAGATGAAGGAGATGTTAAAACAGTAGTAAATAAAATCATTACGTATGAAAACAGTGCTGCTTCATCCTCATGGTATAAAAAAATAATTCTTATGGCCGGAGACACTTTCCCTGGTCGTGGAGTGATAGAAGGAGAATTGGTCACTCAACATATTTCAGAGATCATGGAATCCCATGGTTTTGAATCTGTGAAATTATGGACCTCAAAGGGAAATTTTAATCCATTAACTATTAACAAGGAATTCACTGCAGGATCTGGTTTTATTAGTTACTCGGGCCATGGATATGAACAAGGATTTGGTACTTCTCCACCAGATGTAGAAGAAAGAATTGAATATTTCACACCTTATCTATTCGGAGTGTTTAATGGATATAAATTACCCGTTATCTTTTTTGATGCGTGTTCTACAACAAAACTTGATTTCACCATTGAGGATCTTCAAGAATGGTATCCCACACCGCTTATCAAAGTTCTCTCCTTTGTTTATGGAATAGATTATGAGTTAGATTCGCTTTATCCTCCGATTTCATGGCAGATCGTGAAAAAACCAAATGGGGGATGTATCGCATCTATTGGATCAACGCGTGTGGCATTTACTGGCGTTGATGAAGATGGAGCCCATTGGGGTGCTGGATTCTTAAACACTCATTTCTATGAAGCATATGAACCTGGAGCAAAACTTGGAGAATTATTTACTCAGTGTCAAACAGATTATCTTAATGAAGTAGGAACTGAATGTATCACGCTTCAAGAATTCATTCTAGTGGGTGATCCAAGCCTTCAACTCGGCGGATTTGCTTAAAAAATCTGCGGTTTTCTTTATTTCCTCATATCTAACAATTTTTTTATATAATCCTCTTCGTTATTTATTCATAGATACGATTAAACCAAGGGATGTGTGAATCCTATTGTGAACTTAGACGATAAAAACAGTGAAATAAAAAAATATCCTGCTCCCTGGTCATTGAAGGGAAAAGGATTCATTCTTCTCTACCGGTTTTCTAAAAAAGAAATCGAGGAAGATGCTTTTCTTTCTCAAAAATTTAAAGATTCATTTCTTGGTGGATTTGGAGCAGTTATGATTGTTGATTATCAAGAATCTACTGCTGGACCATACCAAGAACTTCTCTTTATTCCAGGGAACTTTTCATATACTGGGAAAAAGAAGAAAACAATTAGTAAAATCTATGTATCAACACTAGAAAGTGTATATAATGGAAGGAGGAATTGGGGGATTCCAAAAGAACAAGCAGCATTTAATTTTGAAAAAATTGAGAAACACACAACTCAAATTCAAGTTTCCTCTAAGAGGGATGATATTTTTGATATAACACTAAAAAGTGGACGGGTAAAATTTCCGGTTAACACTAAATTTTTACCTTTTCCCCTAGTTCAAGAACATGAAAAGAAAGTGTTTTACACTAAGTTTTCAGGATCTGGAACAGGACGTTTAGCAAAAGTATTAAATCTAAAAGTGAACCATGAACTCTTCCCAAAAATCTTAGAAAAAAAACCATTTGTCTCTCTTATGGTAGATCCATTTACCATTCATTTTCCAAAATCTACCATCAAAAATATTTAAATTAGGGTTATTTCACAAACATGGTTTTTTCATCATGGCATTTTATAATGCCTTTTTAGGATTCGTATGCACATTTAAAATAAGGGTAAAATATTAAAAAAGTTCTTAAATTACACAATGTATTGTGTAAGCAAATTTGGCGGTGTGATATGGGACTAAAAAAAGATAAAACAAATGAGTACAACCAGCTTTCACCAGAAGAACTTCACACACATATACGAAAAAACATCAGCATTCCAAAATTCATGGATGCATTTCTTTATGAACAAAATATTAGCTTATCAAAACTAGTACAAAACGCTATCATCACTAGAATGGAAGAAGAAAAGGAAACCATTATCAAAAAAGATGTTCACAAAGAGATACAAGAGAAAAAAGCACGCAAACGATTACAAGAAGAACGAAAGAAAAACCCAGAATTTGAAAACGAACTCAAACGAGCAAAACATGTACTTACGGCATATTTCAATGCATTTGATGAAAATGATACAGATGCACTTCACCGTCGAAAACAATTAATGCTAAAGGAATTCCCAGAAATGTATGTAGACGTGCTTAAATTTGAAGAATGGCATGAAAAAAATCAGGAACGATATCAACGAATGAAACATCACTATGACAATCCGGTTGAAAGATTAATTCGTATAAAAAACATGTTTACATAAAAATCCATTCTAATTTCAAAGAACCCAAAGTACCTAATCCAAAAAAAACATCATTCATCCACATAATTTTTTTTAAAGGATGCCCCGTTCTCAGCATAGATAATTCCAAATGAAAGATAACCTAAAAATTCTGATTACTGTGTGCCTTTTTCATCTTTTCAACGATGGCGTCATCTCACTAGTACCTTTACTTTTCCCCATTTTCAGAACACTTTTTAATCTCACATATTCACAAATTGGAATAATTACTGGTACAGGACTTGCTGTAAGTCTTCTTGCACAGTTCTTCATTGGTATCCTTTCAGACAAACGAAATTTCAAAACACTACTTCTCACAGGCATGAGTTTACTTGTAATCACCCTCCTCCTCTTTCCTAATGCCCAAGGGTTCATCTCATTATTTGCTCTTTTCATCATCCTGAGATTTTCATCTAGTTTCTTTCATCCACTTGGCATAGGATTAATATCAAAACGATTCAAAAAAGACCGCCTTGATTGGGCGATGGGCATTCAAAGCGCATTAGGAGATCTCGGTGTTTTCATCGCTATTGCTTCAACACTTTTTATCGCTGAAACCATTGGATGGATCTATCCATTCTACATTTGGACCATCATCGGCGTTATATCAATTTTATTAGGATATGGTCTTACCAGAAGCGTTCCAAAAACAGATCTCAAAAAACAGGCAATTCATCACAAAAAATCTTTGAAAGAAAAAATAGATGATTATAAAAAAATCATAACAAAACTCAGATACTACACACCAATGCTTATTATTAGCGGAGCCACTTGGGGAACAACACTTACTTACCTACCCCTCTTTCTAGATGAAAATACACCCCTTTCATTATCGATCATAGGAGTTATCGTTTCCCTCTGGATTGGATTTGGAACGTTATCTGCGTTTTTCTATGGACATATTCACTCCAAAATCGGAAGGAAAAAAATAATTATCCTTTGTTATCTCACCATTGCAGCAATGAATTTTTTCCTTATCATAAATCCTCTTATCATTATTATTCCAGTTATTGTAGGACTCCTTGGAATAGCTACCTTTCTTACCTTTCCTGTCTTATTTTCATATGTGTCAGAAATCACACACGAATCAAACGAGGGAAAAACATTTGGATTTATTTTCACTCTTCAACTTGGAGGAGGAACATTCCTTTTATATATTAGTGGGTTTCTCTCAGATGTGTTCGGCATATGGATTCCATTCGTCTTCATGGGCATAGCAAGTATAATTGCTACAGCAAGTATCTTTTTGAAAAACAATGCAACCCAAGAAGTTTAGAGAGTGAGAAAAAATATCACGAAGAAATTGATTTTGAGAACAATTTCGCTCGTTTATTTCCATATCGGCGTTTTAAATACTGAACATACTTTTTTTCATACTGTGGTTTCAATCCAATTGATTTCAAATGATGATTTATGCCTTGCTTATGCTTCCTCATACATCTCACAATACCATTTTTGTTCACTCTAAATATTTAAACCTGTACTGTCAAACTATCAAAAATGAAAAAACCAATCAACATCTTTAAACCATACTCACAATATCCATCAAATGATGAAACCACAAACCGCTATGACCATTGGTGGATCTGACCCTTCCGCTGGAGCAGGCATTCAAGCAGATCTAAAAGCATTTTCATCTCTTGGCATCCATGGCGTCACCGTGCTTACTAGCATTACCGTACAGAACACTCAAACCGTAAAGAAAATCATTCCAACCTCTCCAGAAGACATTAAAAATCAAATTGATGCAGTGATGGAAGATATTCCCATAACACAGGTTAAAACAGGATTATTGTATCAACCAGAGATTGCCAAAATTGTCTCATCTGCAACAAAAAAATATGACTGGGATTTAATCGTTGATCCGGTGCTTACTGCAACAAGTGGAGACTCTCTAGCATCAATGAATCTAACTGAAGAAATAAAAAAAACACTTATTCCAATCTCTACCATTATCACCCCTAATATTCCTGAAGCAGAATCTGTAATTCAAACCTCAATTTCAACAGTTGAAGAAATGAAACAAGCCGCAAAAACGATATACCAAATGGGATCTAAAAACGTTATAGTAAAAGGAGGACATCTACAAGCTGAAGAAGCTTTTGATATCCTTTACGATGGAAAAAAACATACCGAGATCAATCTGCCATGGTTACCACATAAAAAAGCACATGGATCGGGATGTACCTTTTCAGCATTACTCACCGGATACTTAGCAAAAGGACATACGGTTCAATCAGCCTTTTCCCAGGCAAAATATGCATTATGGAACATGATAAACCAAGGATACAACATTGGAAAAGGATCAGATGTCCTACAAATCACAAACCAAACAATTATGCATTCACCACAACCCATGCCAACAAAGAATCATATGGACACTTGGATACACCTATCAAAAACAATACCCAACATACTTAATGATCTGCCATTATCATTTACACCAGAAGTTGGATGTAATATTGGTTTTGCTTTAGCCAATGCAAAAAATCGAAAAGATGTGTGCGCCATTGATGGACGAATCATCCGATCCTTTTGTAAACCACAACGTTGTGGCCCATTTCGATTTGGCGTATCAAAACATATTGCATCAATCATTTTAGCAACAATACAAACCTACCCCGACCATCGTTGTGCAATGAATATCAAATACACACCAGAAAATCTATCCTTAATAAAGAAAACAAATTATGCTATTTCCTCATTTAATCGGAAAAACGACCCAAAGAATGTTTCTTCAACAATGGACTGGGGAACAAAAACAGCAATAAACAAAACAGAATCATGTCCAGATTTTATTTATGATACCGGCGGCAGGGGAAAAGAGCCGATGATACGAATTTTAGGAAAAAATCCATCCGATGTTTATCATAAATTAAAACAAATATTTCAACAGCAAAAAAACAAATGAAAGACTGGTTTCATCTGCAATTAAAAAAGGTATTTTTAACTCCCTAATTAACGGGAGGCGAAAGTTTTATTTAGAACTATCCAGTTGGCAGCCTCTAAGTAACAAACAACTAAAACAATAGAGATTCTAGGGAGGTATAGAGATATGCCAGAAAATCAAACAGCCGATGAAAACACTATTTTTGTAGGAAACAAACCACCAATGAGCTACGT
>CAZYLG010000065.1:0-11867 GCA_964648565.1 uncultured Thermoplasmatales archaeon | reverse complement strand
TGGTTCCATCTGAGTCAATAGACTCATCTGAAAAAGTAATGGTTTCCATTGTTTCTGGATATTCTGGAAGATAGCTGAATTCTGCTGTTGGAGCAAGGTTTGTTAATGGTTCCATACCTTCAGATTCATCACAATAACCTGAACCGTCAGCAAACACAGCAACAATGATACGAAGGTTATCGGACTCCAAATTATCAAATCCATAGGTATCTCCATCCCATGTCACTTGGTTATTCCAATGACTGCCTCCACTTATGGAAACGTCTTCATTAAAGGCATAATCTCCAATAAAAGCGAATCGATACTGTTCACCATAGACATACCATCGTGAATAATTCTCTGTGACATAGACACGAACATTTCCATCATATGTTGATCCTTCGTTATTTGTAACATCAACATCAATATCAAG
The DNA here is from genome assembly GCA_964648565.1 of uncultured Thermoplasmatales archaeon. Classification (GTDB taxonomy): domain Archaea; phylum Thermoplasmatota; class E2; order DHVEG-1; family DHVEG-1; genus EX4572-165. Next base: position 11,455 of record CAZYLG010000065.1, on the reverse strand, counting down.
TTCATTGTCTCCAAGCCAGATGGCTGTAAGATCAATATCAATATCAGCAACAGATCGGGCACCACAAGCATCAATAGTTGATTCATGACCCGATTGTGGCGTTCCTGAACCAACAATGACTTGATACCCACCATCATAATAAACGGATGGAAATCCAGAAACTCCAAGTTCATCATTTCGTTGCGCAGCATATGGGTTCTTATCATTAACAAGTGCAATAAAATTCCAGTCATATTCGTATGATTCCCATATATTATCCATGTATCCGGCAACAGTTGGACAATAACTACACCAGGTCGCTGTTGGTTCTTCCGCAAGAACTGTATGAGTGTAATCTTTTGAATCATCTTCAATTATTTCTTTTTCACTGATTGCAATACCCGCAAATGAAACTAAAAAGAGAGATAGTGCAATCAAAAACGTATAGAAATTTTTCTTGTTAATCATTTTTTTTAACATATTTTTGCCCCTTTTTTATTAATAATTAACAATTGATAAATATTTAAAACTTTCTCTTATTATTATTTTAATGGATAAAAATACGTGATTGAAAGTTTCAAGAAATAATATAAATATTTTAATTTTAAATAAAATTTTAACTAAAAAAAAGAACATCACCCCCTCTCAATAAAACCCGTTAATGATTATTTAAATTAATCTGCTTTACTCCTCATTAGATTCTTCCATGAAACTCCAATCTTTATCATCCCATTCATTCCATATTTCATCTGGAATGTTAAGTATTTGATTAACTTGATCATCCATTATATCATTAATTGATTCTTCAATACTAAAAATCTGTAACATTATATCAGATATGTCCACATAAGACGTCTCAGCCTTTGATGAATTGTAAACCACTACAATTCGATTATAAGTAATCATATAAAGATTAGATGTATTTTCATAAACATTAAACAAATCACTTTGTTTTTTGGCATGATCTATCATATTGCTTGATAACGTAAAATTAGTCAGCTCATTTCGATAATTAGATATATTTTTGTACATTATATTTGAAATGTTTTTAAGATTTGATAATTCATTCCAATTTGATTGATTAACTTCAAGTAAAAATGATGAATTTATTGGATCAAATTTCGACATTTCAGTATTAATTATTTGAAATCCAGATTTAAACAATTGATTTAAATCCTTACCACTAAAATAGTGAAATACAAAATAATCCCAGTCCTCTTTTGTAAGGTCTTCATCGTAAACCTTTTTTTCATTGGATTCATCCACCTGAAAACAACCGGCAAGGACAATGACTAGAATAATGCTAAGTATTAGTGCAAAATTTTTAAAATCCATGAATTAACACAAACCTTATAAGTATCAATAAAAATATGAATATTTAAGTTCTTTGCTAATCTCGGTTTCATCACGAAATAGATTTTTTAGCAGACATGGCATATCTATTTAAGTTTCATAGTACCATACAAAAGAAGATAAAAAAAATTTGAATGATTAAAGAAAATTATATTGATTTTTTATGCCAATAAGCCGTATTCCCACCATATGTAACTTTCAAAGTACTAAAATTATCTAAAAATTCAAATCCATATGTTGCAGAACTGTAAAAATCACTACTGGGCTCTTTGAATAAAATTTGACTTGTGTTTAACCATAATTCCCATGTCCAGTAATCTGTAGTTGTGGCACCGGCAATACCCGTAAACGTTGACTTTAATGTGTTATTTTCGTAAAATATCCATTCTCCTGTTTGATTATCTCCAGACCATTCCCATGTACCTAATAAATTTTCATAATATAATTTTAAATCACCAATTAATATATTTTTTTCAGCATCATCAGTTGCTCCCTTGTTATCTTGAACAACCAATTTAATAATATGACTACCATTTTCTTGGAATACATGAGTTATATTTCTTGAATGTCCAATAATTTTATCATCATGAAACCAGGTATAATTTGTAATAGAGCCATCCGAATCAAAAGAGGTGCTATTGAAAAAAATAGTTTCTCCAGTATGAATTTCCAATGGATCCATTGTAAAAGAAGATTTGGGAGGATCATTAATAGCTGTTTCAATGCAACCAGAAAAAAATAAAATACTAATTGAGAGTATGCCAATAACCAAAATTGAATAAGTTTTTTTCTTCATCATTCAAATCTATAAAACTACAACCTTTTATATTTTTCCATTTCAAACTTGTTTTCATCCACAGTATTCAAATGGTAGGATATTGAATTTGAAATCTTACAGAAATTTAACCAAATACCAATTAATGATCTAATCTTATTGAAATAAAATAATTAAAACAAACTATCACATTGTGTTTTTTAGCATTTCACTATTTTTTCATAGCTTTTTTATATAGGATAATCTTATGTATATTTTACGCCAATAATAATGCGAAACAAGTGTTGAAAAAATAAATTGGGCAGTGAAAGAAAATGAAAAGAAGATATTATAAAAAATGCATCATTTGTCTGGTTCTTTTGATAGTTATTTTACAAGGTTGTATTACTTTAGATATGAATAATGATCAAAATATAAGGAAAAATGTGTATTATGTTTCCACTGATGGATCCGCAGATTTCAATTCGATCCAAAAAGCAATTAATGCTTCATCAGAGAATTATACAATTTTTATCTTAAATGGACATTATACGGAGAATATTTTTGTAAATAAATCCATAAGTATCATTGGGGAAAATCTTCAAAAAACAATAATTGATGGCGGAATGGTTGAAGATACAGTTTTAATTGATGCAAATAATGTAAGTCTGTCAAATTTTACAATTATTAATAGTGGAACTGATGGAAAAGATTCTGGCATTCACATATTAGGAAATAACGTAAAGATAAAAAATAATATCATATATGATAACAACATTGGTATTTATACAAAAAATGGACGAAATAATCGCATCGATAATAATATCATCAGTTCAAATAAAGAATATGGTCTCTATGCATATACTTACTCAGATCATTTGCAGGTATTAAATAATTCTTTTTTTAAAAATGATTGCAGTTTACGAATTAAAGGATCGCGATATTGTAAAATAATTAGGAATCATTTCAATAATAGTAATGAAGGCATGTATTTTTGTTGCGGAGCTAGATTGAATACGGTTTATCACAATACTTTTTTAAATCATACTCGTTGGAATGCTGATGATTTAGTTGGATCTAATTATTGGAATAATACTAATGCTGAGGGAAATTACTGGGATGATTATGATGGAGTTGATAAAAACAATGATGGAATTGGCGATACCAAATATGTGATTTCAAAAAATAGAGAGATCTATGATTTTTTCCCATTAATGAATCCAAAATAATCCTAATAATATCTATTCATCAGTAACCGGATGAAATCATCCCCATCCCAGATTCAATAATTCAAAAAAAAGCAAGATTTTGCAAGTGTACTTATCAGTATAAAATAGTTGAAAGATTATTTCATATACTTAGATATTTCCTCATCTGTGATGAATGGATTGTGGATGGCTGGTTTCTTTTTAAGAGGAAACTGATCATCGGCATCAACATCGGGTATATCGTAAGGTGTATCAATGATATTATCTGAATCATTATCATAAGCTCCCTGGGTTTCTAAATGATAAGTATCCCAAAAATTACCCATATTCCCGATTCTTTCATTAAACTCTCTTTGGGTAGCATTGATATGAACCCACTGTGCTGGAATAACATTATCCCAATGGTTATCATAATGATCTGCAGCATTCCATTCTTGGTTTTTACTAAAAATATTGCCAAACAATATAGTGTATTTTGTTCCACAGCAAAGATAAACACCATGTTCATTGTTCAAAAAACCGTTGAAGGTAACATTACAAAAATTGGATCCTTTGATTCTTAAAGCATATGAATTATTAGTAAAAACATTGTTTGAAACATTATTTCTTTCTGAACTAACATCAAAAAAAGCTCCATATGCAGTACTATTTAAAAATAAATTTTTACTAATAATATTATCATCAGCATATCTAGCATAAATTCCACACGTATTCTTAGAAAAAATATTATTGACTATCTCATTTTTCTTAGATCGAAGATCAATTCCAGCTTGGTGATAATCCCGGTCAGGTTTACTACTGTTCATAAAGGTAAATCCCGATATTTGATGACCGGTACCAAAGACAGATACAACATCATCTTTTTGCAGTCCGTCAACAATGGTTGTATACGGATTTTCACCAGTTAAAACAATATTATCCTTGTCAATTAAGATGTTTTCAAAATAAGTTCCATTAAATACAAATATGGTTTGGTTATCATCTGACTTTTTTAAAGCATCTTGAATGGTCTTAAAATGAGTTTGGTTCCAACCTGAGATATTCTCATCATATCTCAAATTTACAAAAAAGTCATAGTTAACTTGTTGTTGATTCACTGTTTCATTTTTTCCTATGTTAAGACAGCCAGAAAAAAGGATTAAGACAATTATACAAAACGTCATACAATTTTTAAATGAAAAGTAATTCATAATACCACTCAATTTTATCGTAATTTACTTTTTCGTATACTTTTTGATTATGAATCACCATCATGTTTTTAAAATTTTCATATTTTGATACTCTTTGTTTCCACCGTAGTCTACTGCCTCTATATAAAGATCATAAAAACCAATACTTGAATCGGTCCAATTATAATTAAAATATGATCCATTAATTGATTCTTCCAGTTCATCTTCTATGACTACTCTTAGTTCTACGATTCTTGTTTCAAAATCTTTAGCTACGATTTCCACCTGTAATGATCCAACTGCAATAACAATTGGTAACGTCCAATTTACCATAAGTTTATTATTGATATACATCCCGTTTTTTGGATTTATAATATAGATATGGGGATTAGTTTCATCTAGCGGATAAATTCTAATTGTTTTGGAAATAGTTGTGATTCTACCCCTTTGGTCAGTAACGGTAACACTCACATTATAATGTCCTGGTTTTTTATACGTATGCGTTGTATTTTTTTGTTTAGAAGTTTGATTATCCCCAAAATTCCATATAATATCAAGAGCCACTCCATTTATTAATGTCATGTTAAAATAGATTTTTTGATTAATAAAACCTTCATTAGGAAAATTGATACTAACATTAACCGGATATACTGAATTCCAATAATCTTCTTTAACAAATGGATATCGATCCACATTGGCACCATTGATCATATATGGTTGTTCTCCAATACCATCTTCATTCTCATCTATCCCATTGTAATCATCCCAGTAATTTCCACCAATGATGTTTCCCTTATCCCACTGATTTTTTCCATTGCTTGCAGCCTGTTGAATATTATCAATAAGATTATTATGATAAATTAAATTATTATTACTTCCTTGCAATACGAAAAGTCCTCTTGAACTATTGATGATGTAATTATCAAAAATACAATTTTGGTCTGATTCTTCTAACAATATTGCAGTACCTGCTGAGGAATCTATCAAATTATTTTTAATAATATTATTTTGTGATGATTCTAATATGATTCCATAATGACAGTTTTTTAGACTGTTATTTGTAATAAGATGATCATTACTTCCAGGGTACCATAAATATATTCCTTCAAAAACAGTATAAAAATCATTGTTTGTTATTGTACAATTTTTTGAGCTATAAAAAAGTAATATTCCTTTATCATGATATGATATATTGCAATTTTTTACCAAAACATTATCTGAAAAAATTTTTATTCCAGGTTCATGATACTCCCAATCTGCCCACATAATAGTAAAATTATGAATTTCAACATTATCATTTCTTACAGAAAAACAAGGAACATCCCCAGTGTTTGATCCATGTACAATGGTTTCTTCTTTAATTTCACCAGTTAATTTTAATTCTTTATCAACTATTAAGTGTTCATAATATATTCCTTGATACACAAAGATTGTATCCCCATCTTTAGCATTATTAATCGCTGCTTGGATGGTGGTATAATTTCCAGGTCCGTTTCCACCAACATAAAGGACTGTAGATGTTGTATTGGATAGATTTGAGAGTTCAATAGAGACACTATTTAATGAAGCTAAAAAAAGAAAAACTAGAATTATTGCAGTTATTCGATTGTTTTTTAAACAAGAGTAGATAACTTTTTTCATCTTAAATCATATCTAATATTTTATATATATTATAAAAATATGATATTTATAATTTTTCTTTTTATGGATCTTACCTAATGCCAATAATTAGAATTGAAGAATACTAAATAGGCATATAATCCTTAAACAAATTATAAAAAAAATCTATAATCCTAAAATTTCTTTTCATTTGAATTGGTAGTTTCACAGAATTTCCTTCATAAAAAAATTCATCAAAGACCTGAACCGTTATTTCATACGATCCTTTTTCATCCCAAATATGAGATATCAAAATCTCTTGGTTGGAATCATATGGTCCTATCCAATCGTTATGACCATCACCCCAGTCTATAGAGTAAAAAACAGAATCATCATCTGGGTCGATTGATGTGATACTATATTCATATTTTTTTCCTTTTCTACCATCAATAGGTCCGTTAACGCTAAGATCTATCGGTTTAGCATTATCAAAATCATTGTGATTTTCTTTAAAATGAATGCCATCATAATGAGTTAGTAAGATATCAACATCATTATCATTATCAAAATCATTTGATGTTACACCTAAACAAAGATAAAGATCTGAGAATGCTAGTAACGGTCCGGTATCCTGAAATTTTCCATCTCCATTGTTTAAAAGGAGGTGGTGATGAGAAAAAACACCATTTAATAATACATCAATATCTCCATCGTTATCAAAATCTCCTTTTGATAGACCATGATAAAAATAGCCGTCAAATCGTTTTTGTGTTACATTAAAGGTTGCGTTACCATTGTTTTCAAAAAAATATAGTAATCCTCCCCGATCACCAATCACACAATCGACATCCGAATCATCATCAAAATCAAATGAAACCATTCCAAAAGGCTGATTAGAGATATTTTTTAATAATAATCGAGAAAAACCAGTTGAAGATTGTTCATAATAAAAAACCGATCCGGAGTGATTGGTAGCTATGATCTCCACGTTTCCATCATTATTGAAATCATTAGATACAACAGCATCTGTTTGAATGTTTTTCTCTATATATTGGTGAAAAGAAAATGTTGCCGTACCATCATTTTTATAAAGAGAAATGGATTCTCCTGCAGTGATAATATCAATGTCACCATCATCATCAAAATCAATAGAACAAGGTCTGATTCCAGATATATTAACTGATTTTTGAACAAAAGCAGGATATGAACTAATTTCATTATTTATATACATTTTATTTTTAATAAGCACATCAGTTAATCCATCATTATTAAAATCAGCTGAAAGAAGATGATCTGTATACCAACTTGTTTCAATGGAGGTGTTTTCTCTACCAATAACAATGGGTCCTACATCTGTAGTGAATAGTTGATCTTTTTTTGGGCTTACCTTAGGTAAGGATAACGTAGGATCTCCTAAGATAACTAATGATTCTTGTATCGGATGGGAATAAAGAACTGCATCACCAATAGATGATCCTCCTGCAATACTTAGAATATGTACCGTATTATCCCCTTCTCCCCATCCACTTCCTTTAAATCCCCAAACTGGACTTGAATGTGATATTACAGCTAATGAGTTTCCGGAGAATAGATACCATCCTCCAATGTAATCTTTTTTAATAAAATTTGCAGTATTACATGACTGAAGATAAATAATTGCTGCCTGTGGCGGATGTTGCTTTATATCAGATGACCAAATATTTTCATCATGATGTATTGGTCCGCCATGTCCATGAAAATGTAAGAGTTCAACGTTTGTAGATAAAGATGATAAATATTGTGATTTCCAGTCTTTTGGATTAGATTGATTACTAACTATGGTATCTGGGTTCCATCGACCACTTTTTTGTACTCTTTCCTTTAATATTTCATCTGGTTCATAGGTACTTGCTAAGATACATTCTCTATTAAACATCATTTTTTTCGAGTGGAAATCATGGTTTCTATCAAAATATGATTTCATTAATGAAATAGCATGTTCTCCTTCAACTGGTGGACGGATGATTCCAAGCCATATGTCTCTTCCATATGTATCATCAAGGTCTTGATAAGGAAAAACAGTTGGATATTGATCATAAACTGGAGTGGTCACATTTCCAATGAGTATACTTCCAATCAAATTATTAGAATAATAATTTTGTTTGAGGATGTGTTTTATTTGAGTTATATTATGAGAGGTATTTACAAGAAATTTTTCAACGTTTGCATTCATTGTGTGTTTAACATCCTCGGCATATCGATCGATTTTACTGTTAAGTGAATCATTATACATTAGTTGCTCTTCAACAAACAGAAGTATGAGCGGCTTGTTTAATTCAGAAGAATACAGATCTGGATAAGCATTTGAAGTTGAATATGAAAAAAAAGATGATGAAATTGTATTTAGCATGAAGAAGAGAAAAACGGTAAAAATTAATATTTTTTTCATATAAAATAAGTTCATAAATATTATACTCTGATTTGATGTTTATATATTTTTTCATAGGATAAATTATTTTTCAAATAAATAATTTTAATATTTAATCATCCAATCTCATTTTTTCCGTTTCATAATGGAAATGATAGATATTGCTACCAAAATAATGAGTGCTACTTCAATGAACGAAAGATAAGAAGTATCAGAAGATTCTCCTTTATCAGAACTTGTAGCATCAATATATTCAATTAATAGAAAGGGGTCTTTATCGGTTCCTTGCTCCTCAGCAAAGTAATGTCCATTTCTATATTCAGCTAACCTATCTGCCGTTGGTTTATTATTTAGAAAGTCATGATCATATTCTCGGCAGCAGATATAAGTGTAACCCGTCTTATTAATATAATTTATACTCTCCTCATTAAAATAAATTCGATTATACCTATCTATATTCCATGAGTGAGTATTTCCGAAATTTACTGATCCGATTTTTCCATAATCATCTAGATCAACACCATCCTCACCATCGGTCCAGGCAACCATACATACGTTACTTTCATTTGTTCCACAACCAAACAGATTTAATGATACATTAATTATTTGAGCATTACCTGATAAAAACGAAGTGTCAAAAGAAAAGTATGACCGGGAAATAACGTACATATCACCAAGTTTACTATTATACGCTGCAAGGATTCCTTTTAGATAATTATCAGTATCATCAAACGCTTGATTACCTGTAGAGTTATTTCTCACATCATCCCAACTATGAACATCTGAGGTCCCAAGAAATTTAGAAAATCCATCTGATGATTCACTATATATGGTTACTGTATCTGTTTTATCGTTATCTTGATCAGCTGTTACAGATAAAAATGAACAACTATCAAACTTAGTATTACTCTTATCATCTTCAAAGATTACGGTTTTATAAAACTTGCTTTTACAGTCTTCAATGTTAGTGAGGTCATAAGAGAAAAACATTGTACCAAATAGAATCATGACCAATAAAAAAAGTATTATCCCAATTTTCAAAAAACGTAAGGATTGATTTTTAAAAGATGAAATCTGTTTAACTTTCTTAATAAATGAAATCATATCTATACATGTAATGGCGTAAAGTTATAAAAATGTTTTATGCTACTTGAATGTATTTGATTCGATAGACAGATTTAAGAAGTAAAAGAGGTACCATCTTTTTTTCTGGGTGAAAAGGTATGCTTTAGGATAAGCAAATCTTATTGATCTAGATACAACCGGCTAATAGATCGGTTGTAAATCTTCAATTCATCCATCATAAACGTTTCCTTTGATTCCTTTTAAACACTTCTTTTGGGTTAAAGTGTTTATAAAATTTTATACTTAAACTGAATTATCTTATTTGATCAATGAATTCTACTACTAAAACTCACAATGCATAATCTTCTTTTTGATTAACTTCATAGGAAAAATAAATAAGTTAATTTAACAATCTTCATTTATAGCGGTAATCCAATGAAATTAAAATATATTTGTTATACCTTGTTAATTCTTGTTTTGTTATCTTTATATCAAGGCTGCTTAATTGATGAAACTAATGAAAAAATCGGTTTGCAAAAAAATAGTTATTATGTTGACGCAGATGGCAAATTAGATTTTAAAACCATCCAAGGCGCTATTGATGCAGCACAAGAAAAGTCTACAATTTTCATTATAAATGGGCATTACAACGAAAATATTAAAATAAACAAGTCCTTAAGTATCATTGGGGAAAATCCAAAAAAAACAGTCATTGATGGTTCAATGTCAAATAATACAATATTTATTAATAATGATAATGTTGAACTATCAAATTGCACTATTGTTAACAGTGGAAGGAATAGTGGAAATGCTGGTATTTATATTTCATCGGATTATGTAGAAATCAAAGGTAACATTATATCTAATAATACTATTGGTATTTGTACAAAAGAGGCAAGATACAATCTCTTTCATAATAATACTATCAAATCAAATTTAGAATATGGTTTGTATGTAGGACCATATTCAGATTTTATGACAATAAGAGATAATATTTTTTTTAAAAATGATTGTAGTTTACGAATTAAAGGATCGAGATATTGTAAAATAATTAGGAATCATTTCAATAATAGCAACAAAGGATTGTATCTTTGTTGTGGAGCTTCGTTTAATACTATTTATCACAATACTTTTTTAAATCATACTCGTTGGAAAGCTAATGATTTAGTTGGATCTAATTATTGGAATAATACTAATTCTGAAGGAAATTACTGGGATGATTATGATGGAGTTGATAAAAACAATGATGGAATTGGTGATTTGAGATATATAATTAATACACATCAATATAATATTTCAACGAATATAAAAATATATGATCTCTTTCCGTTAATGAATCAATATATCTAAAAAAAACTATGAGAAAATTTTATTCTTGTAACTACCCTTCTTTCAGATTGAGTCAGTTCATTATTACTTTTTGACTGCACTAATCTTTCGTTTTTTTATTTTTCAAACATTTGTTGGATATTTTTATTCCAAAGTTAGCATTATGTTTTGATTTGGTCAAGGTGACTCAATATGTCGATATAAGCTGTGTTCAGGCCTTCAGCTTTGACCCCTCTTCTTTCAGATCCCTCATTGGCTATTCTATTCTTATCTATCGGATACGACAAACATAAGATGAAAGTTTGTTTGGACACCTTTTGCCGTCTCTTACAAGTTTTCTTCTTTTAAGGTTCATATCTAGGTTTTCATCCAATTGTTATCAATCACACCAATCGGACTCTTGCATCATGAAGAATGAAGAAATGAAGGATTCAACACTAAAATCAATATCATCAGAAGAAAATTATATGGATTTTGGATTCTTGACTAATTCAGGTAAAAAATATTTCTAGAATGAAGAGTTTTTAAGAATGATTTGGGGCTGATTCATAATTCATTCTCCTAATGAAATTTTTCTCAGATTGCTTTCATT
>CAZYLG010000064.1:0-12025 GCA_964648565.1 uncultured Thermoplasmatales archaeon | reverse complement strand
TTGCTGTTGTAACTGTTTTCTTTTCCTTGCAATTTGTTTTTTTTCTGAGATTTCATTTATCTGATGTTGCAGTGATCGAAATTTCTTACGAAGACTTGAAATCTTTTCTTTTACTTTTTCTCTTTCCTGTTTGATTCGATTGATTTCTTTTTCTTTTTGTTTTAAATTTGCTAATTTCTCTTCTAACCTTTCTTGTTTTTCAACAAGCGGTTTTACCTCCTTCATTTTTTCTTTACTTTTTCTTGCAATCTTATTTTCTTCTTTGATGTGTGTGAGTTGATCCTTCACTCGAGAATATTTTTTTTCAAGAGCCATAGATTTTTTCTCAAGTACTTCCTTTTCCTTGATTTCCTTAGAAAGAGAATCTAATTTTTTACTATTATGAACGAATGCTTCATAGAACTCAGCATGCTTACTCACAATGGTTTTTGCTTGTTTTGCTTCTTCAAACTGCTTTCTTGTTTGTTCTAATTGCTTATTTAAATCCTTTTCTTTCTCCTGTTGAACCTCAAGACGATGAGTAATGCGGTCGATTTCTTTTTGAAGTGATTCTAACGCTGTTTTTTTCTGCTTTATCTCTTGGATCTTATCATCAATTTTTTTAATGTTATCAGATGTTTTTTTGATTTGACCATTCAAATTTTTACTTTGTTTTTTTAACGCTGGTAATTCCTCAACAACACTTTCCAACCGAGTAATCTTTTCATTGACCGTATCTTTTTTAGAAATTAAAACATCCACGACATGTTTCATATTTTTCCAAAGACCCCGATACACATCAACTTCAAGTAACGGATTAAATAACTGAGCACGAATCGATGGTGTTTGTGCAAAATCATTTGTAAACTTTCCCTGTGGAACACCAAGACTTGATTTCCACAAGGTTTGAAGATCCATTGAACGTGGAACACCTAATTCTTCTTTCAACCACTTCAACACATCATTTTTTCCTTGTAACTCAAGTTTTTTATTCGCGGTGACATCAAACACATCAAACCTGGATTGATTCACCCCTCGTTCAACTCGATACACTTGGTTATCAACTGATTCAAAGGTAACACTAACTCGACCTGTTTTTTCTCCCTCTCGTACAAAATCAGCTTGACTATAGGGATGAAGAAAATCAAATAATGTAAATCCAATTGCTTCACAAAGCGTACTCTTCCCAGATCCATTCTCACCAATAATAGCATTCACACCAGATTGAAAACCAATCGATGGGGATGATTCATCATAACTTTTCACATTTCGAAGAGTTACTGATTTGATTTTCAAGTGGCTTCCTCCTTTTGTTCCTCTTCAGTTGGAAAAAACTGCCGTCGTTTCTTCTGCAATGTTTTAGCTACATCTTCTGGGTTTTCACCCGTAAGTAATTCTGTTTTCAATGATACTAAAATCTGGGCAACTTGTTTTTTTTCATGGTTAAACCGATCATCCTCCCCTGCTTTCATAGTAAACACAGCTTGTTCTAACCGATCTTGATTAACATGTCCATCTTCATCAAAAATTGCATCCCTGCCACCTTCAATGGATCTAAGAATCTCTTTGGTTTCAAGGGATTCAGTAGCATCACTTGGCTGCACTTTTACTGCATGCATGGCTTGTTCAACTAACTGAAGTAATTCATCAATATCAAGTAATGATCGACTGAAATGAAGTTGTCCTTTCAACCGTAAATCAATAATTGGTTGACGCACACCTTGTTCATCTTGAAAATATGATTCTTGTTGCATTTCCTGAACGGATGATTCCTCCACTGAAAGTTTCCGTTTAAAACCATGTAATAATTCTTCTTTTGAATGAAATCGGTCAACTGAAAAAACGATTTTATAAAACGGCCGACGTTTTGAAAGATGATGAACTGCATGCACTCCTTTTTCTTTTGACATGGTGGTAAGATAATATCCTAAATCCCAAGTCGCCTCTCTTGTATCATGAGCTTCTAATGATCCTGGATTAAAAATCCAATTATTCTCACTATACTGTTTATGTAAATGACCAAGGGATACATAATCAACAACTTTACGTAATGGTGAAAGTGTTTCTTCAGAGACGCCACCAGTGATTCCTGGGATGTGGCCTTCAACACCGAAATGACCCATAAGAATCGTCCAAGTTGCTTTACCAAATTCATCATTAACCTGTTGTATGGCATCAGGGATTTGCTGTAATCGATCACTTGTTTGCTGTCCAGAATACTGAAGTCCAAAAATACGCGTATTGTTAATATCTATGAATCCTGCATGAGATGAAGGATGTTGTTGGTCATATTGTTTAAAAGAAAGTGATGAATCTGTAACATCGGCTTGTAATAAAATCGCTGTTTTTTTTCGATGTAAATATTCCAACCAGGTCATATCTTGTTTGTACAATTTTGCATCATGATTTCCTTGGATTAATACAACTGGAATTTGATGAGTTAAAAATTGCTGTAAACCTTGTTCTGCATTACTTAATGTTTGGGCGGTAACATTCTTATGATGAAACAAATCACCACAAAGTAACACAAAATCAACCTGTTCCTCAATTCCAGTTTTAATTGTAGAAAGAAATGAATAATACATATCCTTTCGTCGCAATGACAGATTATATTGTCGATGACCAAGATGAACATCAGAGAAATGTAGAAACTTCAGGATTTTCTTCCCCCAGAACCTTTTACCAAATAGTAAACAATGCTGTTTATAAAAATATAATCCCACTATCTTTTTCAGTTAGATTCGAAATTCTTGCCATTTTACATTTTTTTGTTTAATACACTCCCGAACCTGGCGTTCAACAGAAGTCAATTTTGCTTTTTCCCCTGTTTTTACTTCCACAAAAACAATCTGATCAATCTTATCATTGGAATAGCCATTAAAAACTATAAAATCAATAGGAGAACCTAAAAACCGGGCATCAGCAATGGATCCAGGAAACTCTTTTAAAACTGGAGCGACCTGTTCACTAATCTTTCCCTTAATGGTTCCTCTCATAGCTTTTGCTGTTTCTTTTCGAATTCGTTTTTCCTCCCGAGTTTTCCACATCAGTAGTTTTGCTTTATTCACTGTTTTAAATATGAAATAAAAAATCAATCCACCTAAAAATATTCCAGCTACAAAAATTATGATGAAAAAAGTAATCTCATCCATTAAGCACTATGAAGTATTCAAGGTCTAAAAAGGTTGCCAAAAAAAAGAGAACATGCCGGTTATTAGGTAGAATCTATTGGAATAGTAAAAGAAAACGTACTCCCCTTTCCAGGCCCAGGGCTTTCCACCCATATGTGGCCTCCATGGTGATCAACGATATGTTTACAAATTGATAAACCCAAACCTGTACTTTCCATTCCTTTTCGAGGAGATCCGGTTTTAAAAAATTTATCAAATACTTGTTTTTGTTGCGTTTCAGTCAGTCCAATGCCATTATCCTTAAGTGAAACTATGAGATGATTCTCTTTATAAACTGCAGAGATAACGATTTGACAATTGATATTATCTGAAGTATATTTTACGGCATTACTAATTAGATTGTTCATGACATGATAAAACTGATTTTTATCAAAAAATACGTTTTGCTTTTCCGCTATTAAGAGTTGTATAGTTACGTTGTTTTGATCTAAAAATGCTTTGTTATCATTTATTATATGATTGATTTCATCATTTAATGAAAATTCGGTAGGATGAACTTGTGTTCCTTGTTCGCTGAGTTTTGCTAAGGTTAATGTCTCTTGAATAATAGTTTTCATACGATATGTGTTCATAATGATTTTTTCAATCATCGATTTTACTTTAGGATCATCACTTTTTTGTAAAAGCAAAGGAAGCAAGGTTAAAATGGGTGTTAACGGATTTTTTAAATCATGACTGAGCATATGAATGAAATCATCTTTTTGTTCTACGAGTTTTTGAATGTTAGCCGTTTTTTCTTCTACTTTTCGATGCAAATGAGCATTAACCGTTTGCAATGCATCTTGTGCATCCTGTAATTCTTCATTCATTGAAAGTAACTGAGTTGTTTTTTCTTCATCTTTTACTCGTAACTCCTTTAAATCCTGATTAAGAATACTTAACGATTCAGCGAGTGGATATAATGGAGAATCCGATGAAAGAAAAGAATTTTCTCTTTTTTGATATGCTTCTTTTTCATCCCAAAGGATATCACCGCACATATCAATAAGACCATTAATCTCCTTTTGAGAAACAGTTTTTTCCTCATTTGAGGTCTTTTTATCTTGAATATGATGTTGATTAATCTGCTCAAATGCTTCCTCTACGGTTTTTACAAAAATAAAATGTTGATTCACATGATTTGCAAAAAGAGTTAATGCCATTTTCAGGAAACGAGATGCGCCACAAATAAAACTCAATTTTGCATGCGCATTATGGGATTCATTTAGATCTGTGAGAAATTGACCATATTTTCTTCTCGCTTGGATGGAAGCATTTTCCACATGAGAATAATCAACAATTCGAATATATGTTGTATTTTCAAATTCCCCTTCAATAAATGCTTTTTTTATTTGAGGTAATGCTTCTTCAACCTCCTTAGTTGTAATATTTCCTCCTAGTTCGGAAAAAAATATTTTCCCAGGAATCACTCCATTTTTGTAATAAAAATTAGTAGATGTTTTTTCAATTTGCCAATCTGGATGAAATATGAAATCATCATAGGTAATATGTTCAAAGGTCTCATCAGTGATTTTATCAGTTACTTCTTCTGAAACATGAGTATGAAATTGATTTGTCGTTACACTGTTTTCATTTACCTTTTTGTTGTTTAAAACTCCATTTTGTTCCATTTTTCGGAGTTCTTTAATAATTGCTGGTTCCAATCCCATCGTCCTCGCATATAGTTAAGAGTGCTGTCCCATTTATTTTTGTATAAAAAGGATGTTTGCCTTTATAACGATTATTATTTATTTGAAATATTTTTTCAATAAATGATGTTTAATATATTTAATATCTTATTTCACATCTAAAAAATATTATTAAAAATACTATTTTTGAAATAATTTTTACTTAACGTAAGAAGGTATTCTAAAATCTTTTTTCAATAAGATCATCTACTTCTTGTGTAACTGTATGGTATCTTGGCTGCTTTTTATCATTCTGCTTGACAAGTATTTGGTTTTTCACAGATTGTTTTGGTAACGTTACATAAAAGGTTGAACCTTTGTCCAATCCATCACTTTCTGCCCAAATATTTCCATTGTGTTTCTCAACGATTTGTTTGCAAATAGCCATACCAAGTCCGCTACTTTCAAAATCATGCCTACTCTCATCGGCTTTATAAAATTCATCAAAGATATGGTTAATTTGTTCTGAAGTCATACCAATGCCATCATCCTCAATGGAAATCGTAACCGTATCCTCTTTATCAAATGCATTAATAATGATGTGACCATGTTTTTTGTTATATTTAACCGCGTTATTTAACAAATTATGAAAGAGTTCATCTAATCGAAGAACGTCTGCATGAACTATGATCTCATCAGGAATTTGAACGATAACAGAAACATCCTTTTCTTTGAATAAATACTTGTTTTGCTCAATACTTCCTTCAATATGCTTTTTAAGATTAACTTCTTTTTTTGTTAACGTCGTATTTGGTGAATTCAATCGCGCTAGTTCAAGGGTTTTTTGAACCAAATTTTTCATATAGTTTACATTTCGCTGAGCGACTTGTAACATTTTTTTGTCTTTCTCTTGAGTTGTATGCTTTTCCACGATAGGAAGTAAATTAACTAGGGGACCCAGTGGATTTTTAAGATCATGACTAAGTTGATTGATAAATTCATCTTTTTGTTTTAACAGGTTTTCAATACGAGCGGTTTTCTCGGTAACCTTTTGTTCTAATTCTTTGTTAAACATTGAAATTGTCTGATGAGATTTTTTAATTTCATCTAATGCTTTTTTTCGTTCAGTGATATCAATTGCAAGCTCAAAACGAACACTTCGTCCATCAGGCCAGATGATAATCTTATCCGTCAATTCGTAATCTTTTTTTGTGTAGGAGTTGTGATATTCCCACTTGTATGGTTTGCCTTTGTTTTGTAAAATAATATTATTTGTGCAGAATTCACAGGGATGCTTTTTGTTTTGTAATGCCTCATAACATTTTTTCCCGGTGACATCTTCGTTAAGTGATTCTCTAAGTTTTGAATTTGTAAAAAGGATTTCATAAGTATTTGGATCGGCTACATAAATAGCATGATTGATACTATCAAAAATTGAAATCAATTGTTTCCGTTCAGATTTCAATTGATCATGTTTCTTCTTCAATCTACTCTCTGCTTCTTTCAAATCGGTAATATCTTCGAAAACACCTTCGATCCAATCATGTTCTTCATCAATCTTAGATGAATAGCGGGCCCAAAACACGGTTTTATCCTTTCGAAAGAACGCTGCTTCAAAATGAGTAACAATCCCATCTTTTTTTAATCTATCAATTAGATCATATCTGTCGGAGGGATGAACATAAAATTTTTCTAATCGATATTTTTTAATAAAATCTTTCCGATGATCAAATCCAAACATTTGTGCCAGTTGATTATTACATTCAAGAATTTGCCCATCTTTAACGCCAGTTCGAAAAAGTCCAACTTGTGCATTTTGAAATAAATTCCGATAGATTTTTTCACTTTGCCGAAGTTTCTTTTCAGCTAAAACTCTACTTGAAATATCTCTAAAAACAATCAAATCCGCAGGTTTATCCTTATATGTGATTCGTTCTGCATTTACTTCAAAAGGAATAATTTTCCCATCTTTAGTCTGTGCTTCAACCTCGTATGGTTTTACATTAACTCCTGCCATTCTTTTAAATAAATTTTTAATACAAATTGCTTTACTTTTTGGAGTTAATAGTCTAGTATTCAAAAAATTCTTTCCAAGAATCTCACTTTTTTCAAATCCCGTATAATCTTTTACCTTATCAGTTAACTCTAAGAATTTTCCTTTTTTATCTAAAATCATTACTGGGTCAGCCATTGCATTAAAAATGGTTTCAAAGGAATTTTTTGCTTCTCGTAACTCCATTTCTGCTTTTTTCCAACGAGTAACATCATGAGCTACCCCGAGAACAACTTTTTTTCCATCTAGTGTTACTGGAATCGTATTGATTTCAGCAATAACTTTTGATCCATCCTTGCGGTGAAGTACAAATTCATCTGGTCCGGTAGGTTTTCCTTTTTTTCCTGCTATTAGATTTTTAACAGCTTTTAAAACATATTTTTTTGGCAAAATGGATAAATCGGTGAATTTTTTACCAACTAATTCTTCTTTTTTGTATCCTAACAGTTCTTCAGCTACTTTGTTTCCATCTATAAAATGTCCTTCAAAATCATTGAGATAATAGGCATCCGGTGCGTTTTCAAATAATGTTTTGAATCGTTTCTCAGATTGTTTCAAACTTTTTTCAATTCGTTTTCTTTCTGATATATCTGAAAGCACACCATCAGCAACTAACCGTCCATTTTGTTTGTAAATATTAGTGGAGCGATCACTAACCCAAATCCATCCTCCTGATTTTGTTCGTAATCGATATTCAATATCAAACGGGGTATTATAATTAAATAAATCCTTGAATGCTTTTTTTACCTGTTCTAGATCATCAGGATGGACATGATTAAACCAAAACGAGTCCTTTTTATAAATTTCCTCTCGGGAAAAACCAAAAATTTTTTTAATATTTTCAGTAACAAATAAGGTGATACCATATTGATCAGTGGTCCATACTACATCAGGAATATTTTGCAGTAAACGTTCATATGTATCATTAGACGTTTTACTTTTCTCAAATGTTTTTTGTTTCTCAGTTGTATCTCGAACAATGGCTAATAATAATTGTTTTTTATGAAAGAGGAACGGAGATCCTTTGATTTCAGATAAAAACAGGCCTCCATCTTTTTTTACATTAGTGCAATGAGTAACAAATACTTCTCCCTTTGAAACAGTTTTTATAAACTCATCAAACAATGATTGATCATCTTCAGATATAAGATGATGACCATGTAAATCACATAATTCATCATAATAATACTTGTACAATGAACATGCTGCCTTATTTGCATCTATGATTTCTCCATGAGTATTAAAAACAAGTAACGCGTCTTGGATAACATCAAAAAGTTGATTTGATAATTCGAATCTTTGTTGTTGAGTTATCTGTTTTAATTCAGTATCCGTTACCAAACCGCATCTATCCCATCATCTTTTAAAATATTAAAAGGTTATTTAAACGTTATTGATTTATAAAAGAATTTTGTCCTTTTAAAACAAAAATTAGGAATTATACAATCTCTTCGATTCATCACAGAGTTAGCATCCCATCCATAAAAAATCAAGATATTTTGAAATTTTTTAAAAAATGCTCGCCACTTCCTTCTAAAAACATTGTTTTCATTTGATGATTAAATAGATTAACCGATAAATGCCAACACCACTAATCGCTGCCAACATAGGAAAAACAAATAAGATATTCC
This sequence comes from uncultured Thermoplasmatales archaeon, assembly GCA_964648565.1. Lineage (GTDB taxonomy): Archaea > Thermoplasmatota > E2 > DHVEG-1 > DHVEG-1 > EX4572-165. Next base: position 3,564 of record CAZYLG010000064.1, on the reverse strand, counting down.
CATGGAATGTACTCAAAATGAGAACTGATAACACTCCAACTAATTGTGCTGTTTGCACTCGTTTCAACGATAATGGTTTCATAGATCGATCGCCGGTACATCCTATTGTATCAGTCGTGGTAGTCACTAAAAAAAGAAGTGCACTTGAAAATGCAATGTAAATCAGAAGTAATGGTGATACATTCAAAAAACACCATGTTTCAGGATTAATAAGCATCAATAAAATGAGACCTGGAAACAAAGGTATTGAAAGTAATCCTAATTCCGGTTTTTTCTTTGGTAGAAATGATGAAAGAAGAATAATGATTATAGATAGTGGGATAACTAAAATTGCTGAAGTTACTAATGCAGCAAGAAAGCTAAGAAGTACATAAACAAGAATATCTGTACTTGTTACTGATTTTCCGGTGGTTAAATTGATTACTCTTAATCCAATTAAAAACCATATTGCTATGAGGATATTTCCTTGGGTTATGGTAAATGGAAGAAATAAGAACACGATACCAAAAAATGCTGCATAGTCATGATCGGGATCAAGTTCTCGGCCAAGTGCCCAACATAAAAACACAAGAATTACTTGAAACAAACTTATTATCAGACTTTGAACAATGGTCTCTCCAGAGAATACCTGCCAACCAATCGTAACTGGGATGACTAATAATAAAACCGCGAAAAGAACTTTATTTGGAGTATATGAACTATCGAGACCACGGGCAAGAGTGAACTCTTCAGAAGATTCATCTGACATCAAAATAGGTATAAAGTTATCCTACATAATATTGTATGTTTGCATTAAAAAAACGGTTAGGTAGACACTTTGTATCTGAGAAGACCGCCGATATGACCAAGTTGACTGATTTCTTCCTTATCAGTAAATTCAATACTAGCATCTGTTCTTTTCGCAAATTCAATGATTTCTTCAATCACATCTGCTTCACTGGTAGAACCACCACAAACGGGACAATCTTTTACTGGTCCTGCTTTTAAAATTTGACAATGTTCGCAGAGACATCCTTTTAATTGATAATCCTTCTGTACGATAAGTACATCAATTTGTCCATTTCGTGCAGCTTGTAACGTTTCATCAAAACCATACACCGCAAGACCATTTTTTAGGATTTCTTGTTTTAATTGGACGACTGCATGTTCACTTTTTGCTTCTTCTTTTTCAGAGATGATAGTAAGAGATTTTGTGATGGATTCGTGTTCATCATTGATATCGACATCGATTACATCAACAACATTTTCTGAAAGATGCTGTGGTAATAAATCTTTGAACTGAGTTTTTGCTGTTCCTGGACCAGCTAAAATGATTTGATCGGTAACATTATGCTGAAGATACTCAATAACTTCAGAAAAAAAATCATGGATTGCACCTTTTCTAATTCGTTGAAATCGAGCTTGAGACCATCCTCCTTTTTTATGCTTATTCATAATATCTGAAGAAAGACGTTTCTTTTGTTCAGCTTGTCCAAGATCTATCGAAAAGATTTTTGCTTGATGTGAATTTAAGAGGACTAATGTAAATGATTCCCATTCGTCTACAACCCGAGCTAATGGTCGGATGTACGGTGATGAATCTACGATGAGTGCATTGTTTATGGTGGTTGGCAATGGAGTCCAGGTAAAAAATTCATGTTTGTCGGATGCAAAAACGGCAATATCATTTTCATGATTTTTATCTAAAAATGATGTTATCTTTTCGATGGTAGATTGAAAATTCTTTTTTTCATCATCATCTAATAATGATTCACAAGCATGTATCCTTCGTTTCAAAAATTTTGGATCCTCGCGTCTATTAAAATAAAGAGAAACAAAAGAATCCTGGCTATCTTTATCATATAATTGAGATAACGATTTGATGACCTTTTTTAGATTAGTATTCATAGAAAACCAACAAGATTAAAGTAGTTATGCTATTAAATGAATCGGATTAATTTAGGGGATAAAAACAATGGGTCCAATAATAAGCCCGTTTGCAGGATCGGATTCAAAAGTTCCTTCATCACAGGTAACTTTGACCTGAATGCTAAAGGTTCCAAATCCAACCATCCATGTGTTAAGTTGGTTAATAGTAATATCCTCTGGTTCCAAGATATTTGCTATGAGAATATTTCGATTATTATACAATACATTTCCAGATATCGATGTATTTGTTATCCAAATATTATGAAGATCTCTGTTACCTGTGTTTTTGATGCGAATAAGCGGGGATGGAAAAGAGGCCCCGGGTAGAATACTTACGTCAAGTGAAAAATAAGGTATAGAATTCAATGTAAAATTATGCGTTGAGTTCTCACCAATGGACATCTCGTGGTAATCAGTCTCATATCCTTCTTTTGATGCGGAAATATTCCATACACAAAAAACGATTGGAAGGTCATCACATTCGTAATATCCGCTCTCATCACTAAAACAAACAAAAGTATTCTCACCACAAGATATCGTGACTTCTACTTCAGATAAAGGATTCATATTCTCATCAGTTATGAATCCAGATAACGACCCAGCATTATTTGTTGTTAATGGGGAGGATTGACCGATAGAAGTTGAAATGATGCTAAGAAGTAATAAAATTTGAACTAATGTTATTATTTTTTTCATTTTATAAAACCCAAAATATTATTTATAACTATTCAATAACATCACTATTTATAAACATTTTCTTTAGATGTTGGGATTTTGTCAACAAATTTAAATTATTTGAGGGTATTATTTAAATACTAATACATCGTTAAAAAAATGTATAAAATAAATTGGTGGAGGTAAAAAATATGAAAATAAAAAAATCAAAAACGGTAGTGATAACGCTGCTTATACTCATTATTCTACTAGCAATACCGATTCAAAATGTTGCTATGATTCAACCAGCAGATAATCCTTCGAAACAAATTCAAGTGAAGATATATAATGTTGCGGATCAAAGCATGAGAATCCAAAAAGTTGATTTTGAAACATTCATTTCATTTTTTGAACCAATAGAAAACCTGGATGAGAATAATGCACAGCATTCGTTCCAACTAAAAATGCAAGATTTACAAAATAGCCAACTCATCAATGATAACGAGAAAAAACTCATTCAACAAATAACATCATCAAGGGTAACAAAAGATATTGATATGAATTCAGAAGGATTGTTCTTTGATTTACTTAATGTGTTCAATGGCTTTGGATTTGCAATAAAAGGAGAAAAAACCCGATCATTTTTAGATCTAACCGTTGCTCAATTCCCGTTTTTAAATACCAATATAACTGCTCTTTTCTCTGGATTTAATTCATTTGACGGAAATGGATTTATTTTCACTCTTGGAACAAATGGATTCAGATACATATATGATTACGATCGTGATACCTATGATTTTCCTTATTTCGGATCGATAAGAGGCTGGTTTATTGGTTATACGGGTATCATTCTTGAAGCAACCATTTCAGATGCACTAGGTGAAACCTATGAAGGAACATATATCATAGGTGTTGGTATGAACGTTATAACTCTCTGGAATGATTAGGTTCTCTCCTTTTGCCTTTTTTTTCTTTTATAACATTAGAATTGATTTTGAATGA
>CAZYLG010000063.1:0-12260 GCA_964648565.1 uncultured Thermoplasmatales archaeon | reverse complement strand
AAAGAGAAAAAATAGATAGCCTCAGCAAAACATGATGTTACTATTCTAAATGATGTGGAAAAAAACGTATTCGTTGAAAACGCTTTTTTCCTCATTTTTTCACATTACTTAACACATCTAAAAAAAAGTGTTTACCGTACACAAAAAAAAGAAATTTCAAATAAGGAGAATGACAATGTTAACCGGACAACAACCAATTATCATATTAAGAGAAGGAACAACAAGGGATGAAGGAAAAGGAGCTCAAGCTAACAATATTATGGCAGCTCTAGCAATTACCAATGCAGTGAAATCAACGCTTGGTCCAAAAGGAATGGATAAAATGCTTGTTGATTCCCTTGGAGATATCATTATCACTAATGATGGTGCAACTATTTTGAAAGAAATTGATATTGATCATCCTGCAGCAAAAATGATTGTGGAAGTAGCAAAATCTCAGGATGAGGCCTGTGGCGACGGAACGACAACTGCGGTGATACTAACAGGAGAATTATTGAAACAAGCACAAGTATTACTGGATCAAAACATTCATCCTACCGTTATTTCTCGAGGGTATATGCTTGCAGCTGAACATGCAAGGGAAATCTTGAATCATATTGCTATGCCATTAAAAAAAGACGATGTTAAAACACTGCAATATATTGCAATGACTGCAATGGCTGGAAAGGGAGCAAGTGGATCCAAAGAACTCCTTTCAAAAATCATTGTTGATGCTATCCGTTCAATAGCTCAAGGAAAAAATGAAGATGGATCATTTTCGATTGATTTAGATAATATTTTAATTCAGAAAAAACAAGGGGGAAGTATTGAAGAGACTGAAATTATCAATGGAATCGTGATTGATAAACAACGAGCAAATCCTGGTATGCCCATGAAAATAAAAGATGCTCAAATTGCATTGATACATACTGCAATTGAAGTTAAGAAAACCGAGGTTGATGCTCGAATTCAAATTCAAGATCCAACCCAATTACAAGCTTTTTTAGATGAAGAAGAACGAATGATTCAGCACATGGTTGATAAAATCCGAGAAAGTGGTGCTACGGTTGTTCTCTGTCAAAAGGGAATAGATGATATCGCTCAGCATTTTCTATCTAAAAATCAGATTTATGCAGTAGAGCAAATTAAAGAAAATGATATTAAAAAATTAAGCAAGGCTACAAATGGAAGAATAATTGCGGATATTGATGAATTAACAAAAGATGATCTTGGTTTTGCAGGTATCGTTGAAGAAAAAAAGATTGGTGATGAACATCTTACGTTTATCACTGATTGCAAGAATCCTAAAGCAGTCTCCATCCTTTTACGTGGTGGCACTGAACACGTTGTAGATGAACTTGATCGTGCAGTTCATGATTCACTTTCTGTTGTAAAAGTGGCTTTAGAGGATGAAAAAATAACTGTAGGTGGAGGAGCTGCTGCAACTGAAATTGCTTTAGGTCTTCGCGAATATGCTCCATCTGTAGGTGGACGAGAGCAAATGGCGGTTGAATCATTTGCAAAAGCAATTGAAATAATTCCAAAAACTCTTGCTGAAAATGCAGGGCTTGATCCAATTGATCTAATGATAGCTATACGTAGCGCTCATAAAAATGGAGAAAAGTATGCGGGAGTAAATGTTCTTGAAAAAAAGGCTGATAATCTATTAAATCAGCATGTGTTAGAACCATTACGCTTGATATTACAAGAAATTCAAGCTGCAACTGAAGCAGCTATTATGATTTTACGTATCGATGATGTGATTGCGGCTAAAGGAAAACAAAATCTTGGTTCTAAAGGTTCTGGAATGGATGCGGTAGAAGATTATTATTAATTATATTCTTTTTCTGCTTTTTTTTTCTTCTTATTTTCCTTTTCGCCAATTTTTTAAGAAATCAGTGAAAAAAAGCGATGTTTCATCTCTTTTATAAGGTGGAAGTTCTTTGCTTACTTGACGAATGTCTTCTATGGAATAAAAAGCATTTGGATTGTATTTTTTTACGGTACTAATTACTTTTTTTACATTCTTTCTTTTTACAATGGAGAAGAAAAGTTTTACTGGTCCTTTTCCTCCTTCTGCATCAACAATGGTGATACTGATATGTTTTTTTTGTAATGCTTTAATTAAATCATCGGCATTTTTTCGGGTAATGATTCTTATTGCAACTGTCCCTATTGAAAGTTTTTCTTCAAGGATTATTCCTACAAGATTTCCAGTGGCAAAACCTGCTGCATAAAATAAATAATAGTAAATATTTGTAAGATTCTGCATGATCTGACCAATTGCTAATAGCCAGATTAATATCTCAAAAAAACCAATGAGTGGTGCTAGATATTTAATTCCTTTTGATATGAAAATGATTCTTATGGTTCCCAAGCTCACATCACAGACCCTGGCCAAAAAAATCAATGATGGAAGGATAACCCATGCATAAATGAATGTAGATGAAATATTGCTAAGATCCATTATGTATTTACACCAATTCGTTTATTTATTCAGATCTTTTGTAATGGGCTGCTAATAAAAAATTTGGCCGTAAATAACGTTGCATATGTTGATTTTTTCCCTTGTTTTTTACCTCAAGTATTAATAATTCGTTTTTTCTGATTATACTTTATCTTTTATCCATGTAAGGAGGTTGACTATATGCAACAAAGGAAAAAAGAGCAATCGAAATCCAAACGAAAACATTACTCTGATGAGGAACTCACTGCTCTTGGAATATACAAGGAAAAGGATCAGTCAGATGAGGATGAAAATGATGATTCCTCGGAGCAAAGTTAGCACATCATTAATAAAAGTACATAAAAAGAAATATATAAAGATATATAATATCTTTTTTTCTTCTTTATTTTCATCACATATATCTTTTTAAGAATAACAATGGAGGATTAAGTTCTTATGAAACAAAATAAAAGAAAAACCTACGAATCAAAAGAATCAACTGCAGATAGTATCCGCCGATTTATTAACATGCAATACGTAAAAATTAAAAGAACCGCAGCGGTAGGGAGTATGATCATTTTAGCACTAAACCTTTCATTTACCATTTATCCATATATTGAACACCGAAAAATCCATCCTTATATTGCAATTCCACTTCTTTTCATCGCAGTCGTATTTCTGCTTTGGTTAGCGGCTCATATTTATGTAAAAAAACTAGAAATGTACAAAACCGAATTCTTAGCTGAACGCATACTCAACCCGTATGGCGTATATGCAATAGGCCCATTTGAAGAAATGAAATATCGAAACATGGACCTTATAATTATGCAAAATCTTTACGAACTACTCCCAGATGGAAAACAAAAAAAAGACCTACATGAAAAAATAAAACGAGTCACTCACTGGTGCGATTTAGGATATATCCCCAAAAAAGATTTCCCAAAATATCTACAAAAATATTATCTCACAAAAAAATGAGACAAGACTATAATTAAAATAACAAACCAATGAACTCATTTAAACATAATCTTTTAAAGAAATAATAGAATTCAAGATATGTATGGATCGTATTGGAACCTATCACATCAAGCCATTCTCAACTCAGCGAAAAAACGTAACCCTTATCATCAAAGAAGGATGGAAAAAACACACTATTCACACCCTTATTGAAGTCGATGTGACCAATGCAAGAAAAAAAATAAAAAATTATACAAATCAAACTGGTGAAAAACTTTCTTTTACCGGATGGATTATCACTTGTGCGGCAAAAGCACTCTCAGATCATAAAGAACTCAATGCTATTCGAAAAGGAAGAAACAAAATCATTTATTTTGATGATATTGACATTCCAATACCTGTTGAACGAACCATGGACAATGAAAAAATTCCTATGGCATATATTCTTCGAAAAGCAAATGAAAAAACACTTCTTGAAATCACAAAAGAAATCCGCTCTGTACAAAAACAAGAAGTGCAAGAATCAAAACAAGTCTTAGGAAATGAATTCACGCTCCTTGAAAAAATAGCGTTCAAATCACCAATGTTTCTTAAAAAACTCTTGTTGTTTATTGTTCAACACCGTCCACTTCTTAAAAAGAAACACATGGGAACACTAGGGGTTACCGCCGTGGGCATGAAAGGAAGCCTTCCAGGATGGATTATTCCACTTGGAGGAACCACTACTATTCTTTTTGTAATTGGAGGCATCACCAAAAAACCAGGTGTGATAGAAAACGATACCATAGCAATCAGAGAATATCTTCATGTTACCATTGCTGTAGACCATGATCTCATCGACGGAGGACCACTAGCTCGATTCCTAGCTCGATTCCTAGAACTTTGCGATCAAGGATACGGTATCCCCATTGATAATGAAAAAGAATAACATAAAAAAACAAAAAAACTGTTTTCTGTTTTCCTTTGACCAAACAACTTAATTATCTTTTCACTCCAATTCATTCAATTCAACAGAAACCAATCCATGATCAATAATTCGACGACATTCTCCTAACTTGTCACGTAGATCCTCATCATCTGAAGCATGCATAATCTGCTGAATCATATCAATCATTCGCCGAAACAAACGCACCACATCACCTTCTTGATAATTCGTTAACTCTAACACCATACTAAACGATCCGCCCATCGCCCAGGTTTCAACAATGGCCATCATCCGTTTCAATGATAATTTATTCAAATTATTATAGACATACTGATTTTCAGATAACTGACGTGCCAACAGCTTATATTTCTTATGGATTCCTTTGAAACTAAAATGATCATTAGCCTTTGGTTCATACACAATCGCTGCAATAATCTGCAACAATTCAAGCTCAGAAAACTGTTCATAAAACCCTGAAGCAAATAATTCACTGATCAGTAACTCATGATAATAAATTCTACTAGCAAACAATCCTTTCTCAGTAATTGCTCCATCTTTTGAAATATAACCCATCTTCATCAGATTTTTTTTCTTCCGAGTAAACGATGTTTTCATTCGTACTTGTCGATGCTGCTGATGCTTCCGATGATACACATAAAAATTCTTACGTAATAACACATTAATCTCATCTTCACTAAACAACATCAACATGTTAAGCACGGTGTTAAAAGATAATTGAAACTGACTTAAAATCGGTTCTTTATCCGCTTCAGAAATCGTATACAACTTTTCAACTAATTGAGCCTGATCGGGAATAGTGATTACAAAACCAGCATCATCAATACCTCTCCTTCCAGCTCTACCAGCCATTTGAAAATATTCTTTTGAACGAAGAGGTCGAAAACGACGACCATCAAATTTTCGAAGCCCGTTTAAAATAACGGTTCGGGCAGGCATATTTACACCAACAGAAAATGTTTCAGTTGCAAATAACACACTAATTAAACGTTCAGAAAACAATTCCTCGACTAACTCACGTTGCTGCGGAAGTAATCCTGCATGATGAAAACCAATTCCATGAGAAAGTGCAATAAGCAAATCTTTTGAGGAGTACAACTCTTTTATTTCACTAGAAAGCTTTTTATGATATGCTTTTAGAATTCGAGATCGTGTTTCTTCCTTTTTGATAAAATCATATCGTTTGCTTAACCGTACTCCTTCCCGTTCACATTGTCTGCGAGAAAATGAAAAAACGAGTGCGGGAAGTTTATCTTTCACATGCATTACCACAGAACCGGCGGCTACGGATTGATGTTTCTTTGATTTCTTCTTTTTACTTTTCTTTTTCAACCACTTGATATATGAAGGGATCTCAGAGCGTTGGATGAGTCCACGATGGACATCAAATACATAATGAGAAAGAGGAACTGCCCTTGTCGAATACTGTACAATTTCAACTGGATGGTCTTTTAATGTTTGCATCCAGGATGAAAATTCCTTCACATTAGGAATCGTTGCAGATAAACATAAAAAGCGAGTGCTAGCAGGACTAAATAAAATCGCTTCTTCCCAAACAGTTCCCCGTTCAGGATCATTCATAAAATGAATCTCATCAAAAACAACATAGGTAATGTTAAGGATTATCGGATCATCAGAAAGTAACATGTTCCGATAAATCTCAGTGGTCATAATCAATATCGGAGCTTGAGGATTAATTGCCACATCTCCTGTAAGTAAGCCTACAGTTTCCAAACCATATAGATTCACAAAATCTCGATACTTTTGATTTGACAATGCTTTAATTGGTGCGGTGTAGATAACATGTTTACCAAGATTACGTAAACATTGATCAATCATGTACTCCGCGATCAATGTCTTTCCGGTTCCGGTCGCTGCGCTCACCACTACTGTTTTTTGATCTTGAATCGCTTTGATTGCTTGCTCTTGAAAGGCATCTAACTTGAAGCCGTGAAATTTCATAGAATAACAAAGGTAAACATAACGAGAACCTTTTAAATGTTCTGATAAAAAATGTAAAATTAGAATAATACAATTTTGGTTTTTTCTGAGATCAGATCATGCTGGAATGATAAAAAACCAGAACACAATGATCAATACCATTAAAAGTGCAACAAAAATAGTATTCATTTTTTCCTCAAGTTGCGAATTCATCTCTTCCACCTTCCTCAAAAAAAAGAAAAAGACATCATCATTTAAAAACTTTTTTTGCAGATACATCTACATAAACATATGTAACTGTAAAGAGAAAAACAATTTCGATTGCTTGTTTGATATTAAGATGAGAATGATATTTTAGCTAGTTATCCTGCTGTTTTTTACCAAGAACCTTCTGAATTCGATCATGAAGATCTGAGATTTCCACTGGTTTTTCAACATAAGCATCTCCAAGGAAATCACCTGCATTTTCTGCGATACGATCAGTTCGAGCTGTTAAAAACACGATAGGAATATCGCTCCAAGCAGGATTATCACGAAGTTTATCATAAACTTCCCAACCACTCATTCCAGGCATCATGATATCTAACAAAATAAGGTCTGGCTGTTCTTCGTCATCCTTTAATAATTCAAAGCACTCTTGGCCACTTCCAGCGGGAATAATCTTATACTCATCCCCGTAAGTTTCTTCGAATGCAGTTTGAATACCAAAGATTTGGTCCTCCTCATCATCAACTAACATGATCTTTTTCATCTTTACTTGCTCCCTTCCTTTAACAAAGATAATAATGGAAGTGTATAATTTAAATGTTTTTAATCATTACTGTTATTTAAGTCGACATAATCTTTTCTGATTCTCTTTTTTTGATTAATGGTAATGAAAAATGTATCGTCATTCCTTTACCAATACCTTCACTTTCTGCCCAAATACGACCGTCATGCTTTTCAATGATTCGTTTGCAAATCGATAAGCCCAACCCGGTACTGGTAAAATCATGTCTGCTTTCATCTGCTTTATAAAATTCATTGAAGATATCCTCTAATTGTTTAGAATTCATACCAAAACCAGTATCCTTTATAGAAACATGTACAAATTCATCCGTTTGATCTTTTTGAGCAGTAATCTTTATTTGCCCATGGTCAGAACCGTATTTTAACGCGTTTGAAAATATGTTTTCAACGACTTCCTCTATTTGCAATGGATCCGCATAAATTGAAATATTTGGATTAATGTTAGTGGTTACATTCACATCAAGTTTTTCAAATGAAGCCAAATTTTTTTCAATGATTTTTTGGATAAAATCAGCAAATTGAAATGATTGAAAATCAAAAGTGGTACTAGGAGCATTAAGTTTCGCAAGTTTCACTGTTCGAATTACTAATCGCTTCATGTAATCAACATTACGTTCTAAAACCGTAAGAATCTCACGTTTCTTCTCATCAGTTTCGCTTTTTTTCAATAAAGGTATTAAATTAATGAATGGTCCTAAAGGATGCTTGAGATCATGACCGAGTTGATCAATAAACGAGTCTTTTTGCTTTAACAATCGTTCGACTTCTTTGGTTCGTTGCTGCACTCGTTTCTCCAGTTCATCATTGAACTGTTTTAATTGTTCTTGAGATTCTTTTAATTGTTTATTCTTTTTATCGATTTGTTGTCTTGCCATTTTCAAAGAAGCAATGGAATCTTGAAAATCTTCCATGATGTTTAAGGTTGCTAACTCGTTTTTTTGTAAATGATTGATTCTATCTGCAAGTTTTTGCTGTGTTTCTTTTAAATCAGTGATATCTTTAATTGAACTAACTATCGTTTGTATTTTCCCTTGTTCAATAATTGGAGTCCAGGAATGGGAAATCCAACGGAGATCACCGTTTTTTGTAAAAATTCGATACTCGAAATTTGAGCCAGGGTATCCGGCATATCCTTTCCTAATTGCTTGTGCTACTCTTTGTTCATCTTCCGGATGTATCTTTAAAGGCCATTGATTGACATTTGTAATTTCATCCGGAGTAAATCCTAAGACTCGGGTACTTGAAGGACTTGCAAAGGAGTTTACTCCGTTTACATTTGTTAAAATAATGGCATCTTGGGTGTTTTCTACAATACTTTTATACAATTCTTTGCTTTGCTCTAATTCTGATTGAGTATGATCTAATCGTTTCTGTAATGAAAAATATGATCCCATTCCCTTTTCGCTTAAATCTTCATTTGAACCATACCAAGCAAAAACCAATCCAAGAAATACGTATGCGGTAGTGTATGCAAAAATGGAAAGATTTATTTGATTAGTAGCATGAGCCATTCCTGCGACACTAAACGAACTCATTGCTGCTAAAAAAAATACACTTTGAATATTTTTTAGCTTTATGAGCTGATATAAAGAAAAACCAATGACTCCAAAAGCAATACTTATCCTTACAAATCCTAGAAATCCTTCAATGGAAAATGGTAAAAATACTAATGAAAATGAAATTATTGAAAAAATTACAAATACTAAAAATCCTTTTTCAAAATCCTTTGAATGCGAAAAACTTTCAACCACTGAAATCAGTATCGCAGTCATAACTGGTAGTGTAATCCATTGAAATAAATTAATAAAAAATACATTATTTTGGAATGTAATCAATGTATCTATACCTTTAAACAAAAAAATGAATATACTTAAAAAGAAAATAATTGAAAACATTAATTTCCTTTTATCTTTATCTTGAAAATAAAGACGAATTGACCATGCACCAATAGCAAATGTAAGTAAAACCAGCATCCACCAACCGAATGCATACATTATTTCAAACCATCTCCATCGTTATTCCCTTGCAATTGTTTTATGTGTTTTTTTAATTCAATCATTTTTAGTTCTCTATTTAAGGTGACTTTTTTAAACTGTTTTAACTCATCAATCTTATTCTTTAATTTCTTCTCCATCTCTTTTTGAAGAGTTACATCATCAAGTGTAACTAAATGGCCATCTAAATTATCATGTTTATCATATATTGGATTCATTGAAATTTCAAACCATCGATTTTTTTCGTTATTTTTCAATGGAATCGTACGAATCTTGATTCCCACATCATGAAATAATCCATTAGGAAAAACATCTTGAAAAAGAACATCAATAGAATTACCAATTACTCGCTCATTAGAGGCTGAAAGAAAACCCTGTTTCAGTAGTTCATCTGCGAGCATGTTTTTATCAATAATTTTCAAATTTGTATTAAGTACAAATATTGCTTGTTTCACATGTTCAAAGATTTCTTCCCGGGCAGCAGGAATCAATTCAAGGAATTTAAAATAAACAATAGCAATTGAAAAAGCAACTCCACTCAATACAAAGAGAAATGGAGTAAGATCATAACCATATGGCAACCGTAAAAAATCAAAAACAATGAAAATATTTCCAACAAATGGAGTTAAGACCCCAACTAAAAGTAACATGTTTTGTTTTGTAAAAATATCTTTTGTTCGAAACAACATCGATAAAAGGTATGCCATTCCAATTAATATCAAAACATAGGAATATATTGTATGAATCCAAAAGAACATGTTTACTGATCCTGAAACTAGACGCAGATTTTCAGTTCCAGTAAAGGTAATTGTTTTCCAAAATAGATGATGTATCGAGTTCGTGAGAATAATTGAAAGAGAGATGAGCGGGATAATTGAAAGGCTAATAATTGATTTTTTTGTAATAAAAAAAGACTTTTTAGTATAACTCAAGGAAAAGAATAACCAAGCAACTGGACTAAAAACGATACCAACATATTTCAATTTAGCAAAAAATAATGTGATCATTTCGGAAGAAAATATGAGTTCTAGCCCGTAGCACACGGACCATACCGTGATTGTTGCCATTAAAATTGTAAACCAAAAGGAAACATTGGTTCGTTCTTTTTTTAATACAAATGCTACTGATACGATACTAAGAATAGATGCAACGATCAATGGAGCAATTAGGAGAAATTGACTATTCATAATTTCGTTCATCCCATCAGGTCTGAGATTTAATTAGTTCTTTTTTAAGTTTTTCATTTTCCTTTTTCAATTCAATCATCTTCAGCTCACGACCAACTGTCATTTTCTTCCAACGCTGCAATTCATCAATCTTTTCCTTCACCTTTTCCTCTGCTTCTTTTTCCTCTGTGATATCATAGTTGATGCCTGTCATCCTAACCGGTTCGCCTTGTTCATCATGAATGACAATCGCATTGGCTTTAACATAACGTATCTCTCCAGTAGGTCGAACAATGCGAAATTTCGTATCAAAATCTTTTTCACCTTTTTGTGCCATTTCGATTTCTTTAGTAACCCTTGTAACATCATCAGGATGTACGCCTTTTTGCCATGCTTCAAAGACCTCCTGAAAAGATGATTCATCAACACCATAAATCCGATACATCCATTTATCCCATGTTAAAACATTGGTTTTAAAATCAAGATCCCATACACCAATACCTGCGGAATCAGTAGCTATTTCAAGGCGTTTCTTGTTTTCCTCAAGTTCTCCTTCCGCTCTTTTTTCCCGGGTGATATCTCGAGCATAACCTTTAATCTTTGAGAACTTTCCATCTTGATCTTTAACAATTTCACCATACGCTTTTATCAAACATATCTTTTTATCGTCTTGTCTAATAATCCGATGTTCAATATCATATGGCAGTTTTTTATTTACTGTATTATCTAAAGCCTCCTTCACTCTTTTCCTATCATCAGGATGAGCAATCGGAATTAACTCCTCCTTTCGACACTTGGATTTACGTATACCATGAATTCTTTGCCATTGATCAGAACAAACAAAGATACCAGTTTCCAGATCCAACTCCCAGCTTCCCATATTTCCAAGTTTCTCACCTTGTTTCAACAATTTTTGCCTTTCTTTTAATTCCCGATCAACATTTTTCAGATCGGTGATATCTTGATGAATTCCAATGACAACCTCTGCTTCACCGTTTTCATCATAGCTCATAATTATTCCGTTTGATGAAATCCATGTATACCCCTCATCTTTTCGTTTGAGACGAAATTCAACAGAATACGTATCAATCTCACCGGAGATAAATTTTTGAAACGTTGATTCTATTCTATGTTTATCCTCAGGATGAAATTGATCCATCCACCAACTCCCTTTTGTTAAATCATCTTTGAAATCTTCATTAGTGTACCCAACCATTGCCAATGCAACCTCATCAAAAAACATCATATTTGTTTTCAGATTCCATTCCCATAATCCCGCATGAGCTGCATTCATCGCTAATTTCATTTTTTTTTCTGAAGCAATCAATTCTTTCTCAGACGGCATATCCATAAATGTACAAATCAAGCCAACAATCGTACCCTGATTAACCACGGGATTTCTCGATATCCGGATCCATCTTTCTTTTGGATGAGAAAATTTTTCCATTTGATTCTTGTTTTTTCCATCAGATAAAACCCGTCTGTCATCAGCAACAAATCTTTTTGCTCTCTTTTCTGAAAACAATTCAAAATCGGTTTTACCAATTATCTTCTCTTTATTTCTCCCTATCAACTCACAAAACAACTTATTAACAATAGTGTAAACTCCCTCATGATTTTTAAACACCATAGGCAAAGGAACTGATGAAAAAATCATACCAATATCAAGATTATCCTCTCCAAAATGGAGATGATCTCGATGTAAAAAATCTGTAGAGCAAAACTCTTCTTTCTCCTTATTATCTGTATCGATGACTGTATCAGTATCTGCCATTTGAGCATGGGATTCAAGCAATCCCATTTTTTCAGCATGACGTAATTCTTTGATAATCTCTTTGTCATTACCCATTACGCTTTCATTCCTCACTTATTTTGATGATTTTAAAGAGAAATAATTATCAGTAAACCTGTTGAGTCTCAACTATTCCCAGACATCATCTCTCATCCCCGAACACAGGATTTAAAATATGATTAGGATATTTAACCTTGTTGACTGGCTTTTTGCGTTTTAGAATTCAAAGATACATAACTTTTTGTTCATAAAA
>CAZYLG010000062.1:0-12265 GCA_964648565.1 uncultured Thermoplasmatales archaeon | reverse complement strand
ATTAAAAAATATATCAAAGAAAGCATCATCGAAAAAATCATTTATCGAGATCTCACCCTACTGTTAAACATTAATAATATTCCACTCTTAGAATCAATCCTTACCATTATTATGGAAGAACCTGGACAGATCATTGAATTATCAAAACTATCTCGTGATCTAGATATCAGCAGACAAACACTTTCCACTTACATGAGATATCTTGAGGATTCATTTCTTATTCGTAAACTCTATAATTATTCTAACAGTAAAAGGAAAGTGGAACGAAAACTTAAAAAATATTACCCAACCATACTTTCACCGACACTCTTGTTTAAAACGGATTCATTATCACAATCAAAAGTATTTGAAAGCATGCTTGTCAACCAGCTAAACGCCGAGTATTTCTATCGAGATCCTTACAAAAACGAAGTAGATATCATCCAATTAAATGAACCATTAAAGCCTATCGAGATTAAATACGGTAAGATCGAAACAGAGAGTCTCCAAAAGTTTATGGATAAAAAGAACATCAAACAGGGGATTGTACTGACAAATACGATAGAAGATACAAAAGAATGTAACAACAAGATCATACAAATGGTTCCAGCATATAAATTTTTATTAGAACAGGTTAATCACACTGAAAAATCTAAAAAATAAAGGTATGTTTTTCTTTAAACCATTCTTTACTATGCCATTATCAGATAGGATATGAAATTGAAAGGTAACGATGAGACTCATACGTCTGTAAATCAATAGATCAATCTAAAAGAAACAGTTTTGATGGTTAAAATATATGTCAAATGACACTTCAGTAAATAATCAAAAAATGAGTATTACTTTCTATTTTTAGAATTGTATCTTTGGGAGGATGCAGTCTTTGTTGATGCGGTCTTTGTTTTTGTGTATGATGGGTATGGTATGGGTGACTTCTTCTTTTACGGTGGTGGTTTCGTTGAATCCGAGTGATCGTAGGGTTTTGTTGTCTGGGTTGTAGTGGTAGTCATCTTCTGGTTCTGATCTGGGGTTTGGTAGGTGTTTTATTTTTGGGGTTAATCCTTGTTGTTTGGCAACCGTTGAGATCAGGTTGGCAAGGTCTTTTGCACTGTAGGTTTCTGAGAATTGGTTGATGGCTCGGTAGTTTTCTTTGGGTGGTTTTTCTATGGCGAGGGTGAGTGCGCGGATGCTGTCTTTGAGGCTGAGGAATGGTCGTTGTTGTCCTCCTTTGCCGTAGACGGTGAGGGGATGGTTGATGGCTGCTTGTGCGGTGAATCGGTTGATGATGGTGCCGAAGCGTTCATCGATGTCAAAGCGAGTGAGCAGTCTGGGATCGCTGTTGTGTAAATGGTTGATGCCATAGACGATTCCTTGGTAGATTTCGGTGGTGTGTAGATTCCATATTTTTGATGCTAGAATGGTTAGGGTGGTCATGTTGACTTTGCTTGCATGGTAGAAGTCTAGGGGGTCTTTTGGGATGGGTATTTTTTCTTTTTTACCTTGGTAGCTGACTTCGATGAAGCCGTCGGGGATGCAGTCCCAGCAGACGAATTGGTATTCTCCCATGGATGCGATTTGAACCAGGGGGATGTCTTTGTTTTTGATTGCCCAGAGGAGGTTGAGGGTGCCGATTTCGTTGTTGGTGATGACTTTTTGTGCGTTGTGGATGCTGCTCATGGAGAAGGGTGCGGATGGGATTTGTGCGAGGTTAACGATGGTGTCTGGGTTGTGTTTGTTGATAAGATGTTGTAGGAAGTCGTAGTTGGTGATATCTCCTTTGATGAACTGGTAGGTGTTGGGGAAATGATCATTGATTGCTTGTGTTCGTTGTTTGATGCTTGCGATCTTTGTAACTGAGCAGTTTCCATCTCGTTTGTAGTGGTTGTCAACACCGATGATGGTGTGTTTTTTGCTTGCAAGATTGCAGACCAGTGGAAAGCCGATGTATCCGTCTGCGCCAAGGACGAGTATGTTCATTGTTTTGTTGTTCTCCATTGTGATGGTAGTTTAATTGTTCAAAGTGAATTTGAGTTCATCCTCATGTTCATCTAATGATGGTAATTATATTTTATGCTCATATAAGGGTTGATTTCCCCTTATATAAAGTTTATTTTACAATAGGTTTCATTTTGTTTAATCTTAATTATAATGTTTGAAAAAAGGTAAGGAGAAATGTGGTTTATTCTACGGTGATGAGGAGGTTGAGTGCTCGGTAGGCTGTTCGTTGGTCTGGATCTAGTTTTTGTTCGGCGATGGATGCGTAATCGGTGTTTGTGTCGTATTCAGTGGTGATGTGATCGGTGTAGAGGAGGAAGTAGAGGTTGTATGTTCCGGTTTGGTTGATGGAGAAACTGTAGGGTGTTTCCCATTGTTCCTGCCAGTCTTTTTCGATGTCAGCATCCGTATGTGGCAGGCTGACGGTGAGGTTGTCATAGTAGTAGAGATGTTCATAGATGGTTTTGTTTTGTTCTGTGGTGGTGTTATAGATGGTTTCTTCTTCTGAGAGCCATATTTCAATGGTGTAGTTCATTTGTTGGTATTCATGGTTGGCGATGCCGATGATGACGGTTCCGTTTTCTCCTTCGTTGAGTTGTTGTGGGTAGTCATCAAGCATGCCGTTTTCTCCGAGGATGTAGAATTCGGTGAATTGTTCACCTTGTCGGGGTGTGATGAGGGCATAGACGATGGTGCTAGCAAGAATCAGGATGCTAGCGATGAGAAAGATGGTGAGGAGTTTGTCGATGGTGGTGTCGTGTTTGGGCATGTTGAGTTCAAATGAGATGATGAATCGTTTTTGCTCTGCTGTTTTGATCCAGCAGTAGTAGCTGATGATGCTCATGATGACGATGAAGAGGATGTTTGATGTGAGAATGCTTGGTAGTGTTAATCCCCATGGGGTGTAGTTGAGGCCGAGGCCGATGAGGGGGACGATGGCTAGGGAGAGACCGAAGCTGAGTGCGATGCGTTCGATGGTGTCGATTCCTTTGTTTTTTTGTTTTTGATAGGGATATATGGCAAACATGAATAGATATCCGGGGATGAATAAGATAACGGGGAGGCCGATGGCGATGCGTATTGCTCCGGATATTCCTGCGATGGCTAGGGGTATGAGTAGGATACTGATTAAAAGGCAGAGTAGGACGTCAAATGGGTATTTATCATAAACGTATTTCATAGGGTCCTCATGATTTTTTTTTAGCTGATAGTGTTCATGGTTTCAAGAACTTTTTGAATTATTAAATATATATAGGCGATGAGAAAGATGAGGATGTAGATGGTTAGATGTGATTGTGTTTTTTGTGGGAGGATGTTGGATGCAAGTTCCTTGGTGAGGAGGAATCCGATGAAGATGAGGATGAAGTAGATGTCGAGTTGTTGGGTGGTGGTGATCATGAAGAGAAAGAGGATCCAGATGATGAGGAGGATGCTGATGGTTTCTTGGATGCTGAGTCGGTTTTTGATGTCGATGAGCTGGGTTTTGATGGCGTTGATCCGTGTTTGATGTGGTGGCGGTGGTGTTTTTTTGGTTAGTGTCTTTGTTGTGGTGGTGGGAAAGAGCAGTAGGATTGATCCGATGAGGACTAGGGTGATTGCTATTTTGATGGATTCAAGGGTTGGAACGATGAAAAAGAGTAGGCCGATGATGATGATGAGTGATTCGATGGGGTTGTTGATAATTGTTTTTTTTATGGTGTTTGGGAGGGTTTTTGGATCTGGGAAAGTGATGTAATATGATCTGAGGAGGTGTTTGATTCTCTTTGGTAGTGGTGTTTTCTTTGTTTTTTTGTCTTCTTTTATGGGTGGTATATATGATTTTATAAGGGTTTTCTTTTTTCTTTTGGGAATGATGGATTTGATTTTACTTCCCATTGTTGTTGATGGTTTTGTTTTTGATGAGGGTTGTGTTGAAAAAAATGGTTTTGTGCTGGTTTTTTCTGTTTTGGTTGTTTTTTCTTCTTTGCTTGGTCGATGGAATCGTATATGTGGTCGGGGTATGTGTGGCAGGATTTTTGTCT
This sequence comes from uncultured Thermoplasmatales archaeon, assembly GCA_964648565.1. Lineage (GTDB taxonomy): Archaea > Thermoplasmatota > E2 > DHVEG-1 > DHVEG-1 > EX4572-165. Next base: position 8,270 of record CAZYLG010000062.1, on the reverse strand, counting down.
TTTTTTCTGTTGTTTTTGTCTGTGTTTTGATTTCTTTGTCTGTCTCATGGAAGGGGTGAATGTAATGGTATCCACAATGTGGACATTCAATGTTACTATCTGCATCGATGGGTTGGTCAAAGGTGATGAGTTCTTTACAGTAAGGACATTGGTAGATGAATTCTTGATCAGATGATTGTTTTTCCTGGTTTGGTTCTGATTCTTTCATAGTCGCAGAGGGTTGTGTTTGTTGTTTTTTTGATTTTTTTGGTAGGTGTATGCCATCTAAATGGGTATAGATGTCGTGTATGCTTGATTGTTTCTTCTTATTTTTATAGATATCGCCGGTTTCAGAGGGTTTTTTGGTCACGGTACGCTGCATCCCTACCTTTTTTTTATTAGGTGGAATCGATGTTTTATTTATATGATTTATGTTTTTAAAGGGGAAAACATTTAAATTAGGGTGCTGAATTATTCAGAGAAGCATGTAAAGGGAGAAAAATAATCCTATGCCAGGATGTACTCATCAAGCTTGTGCTAAGGAACAGAAGGTCTGGTTTCCTACTCATTTCCATAATGATACCGCTGTTGAGCGTCATAGTTGGTGTGTGCACTGTGGTACGGTGAGAAATGTTTCTGATGACCGTCCTCGGAAAAAGGGGTTTTGGATGAGTGCGCTTTCTCGAGTGGCTTATGAGTTATCGCTTGCTCAGTGTCAGAAACGGTTGATGTCTAAGGAAATCGAGGCACATGAGTATCTGGATGATACCTTTGGTGCGTTTGGATCGGATCAGAAAGAGGTCTTTGTTGAGATTGTGTCTCGGTATTGTGATCCATCTAATATTGATCTTGATCGAATTATATCGTTGTGATTATTATATAACAGGTTCCTTTATCATTGAATTGACTGGTTTGTTCCGGTGTGATAGGATTGATAAAGGGTTGGTAGCGTAAGCTATAAAAAGATTGAATGGTTTTAATAAATACATATTGCTTAGGTTTTGAGAGGTTATGAAGAAAGAGGGAACCAGTGTTTCATCAGTTGATAAGGACAGTCGTATTCAAAACGAAGGTAACGATGAGTTGATTCCTGAATCGGCTCAGCGGCAGATTTCTGAGGATCTTCTTTCGTGTGGTTCTGAAGCTGGTAATCTTGCTGCGGAGGATGAATTGGTTTCTCAGATGAAAAAGAGTTCATTGAAAGAAATGAAATCTTCATCAGATGAGACGCTTCGTACGCTTGCGGTGATTCCTTGTTTTAATGAGGAGCATACCATTGGTAGTCTTATTCTTCGGACCCGTAGGTTTGTTGATGAGATCCTTGTGGTTGATGATGGGAGTACGGATGAGACCGCAGAAATTGCTCGTGAACTGGGCGCAACGGTGATTTCTCATCCTAGGAATCTGGGGAAAAGCGCTGGCATCAAGACCGGGTTTTCTTTCATGTTGAAGGAAGGTTTTGATCGTGTGGTCACCCTTGATGGTGATGGGCAGCATAATCCTTCTGAGATCCCTCAGGTTTTGGAGAAGCTTTCTGAAAATGTTGATATTTCTATTGGGTTGAGAGCGGGTTCTCGAACGGAGATGCCCTTGTACCGACGGGTTGGTAAGCGCATTCTTGATTATACCACTAGTGTTGGTAGTAACGGTGTTTTGACGGATTCGCAGTCTGGGTTTCGGGCGTTTTCGAAAAAAGCGGTGAGTAGTATTTATCCCCGGTTGAAGGGTAATGCCTTTACTACGGAAAGTGAGCAGTTGTTGATTGCTGCTGATACTGGATTGACTATTGATTCGTCTCCGATTACCTGTAAATATAAAAGTGTTGGTCCAAGTAGCCGGACGAGTACCAAGACGCCTACCTCTCATGGGTTTGGTGTGCTTGCGCAGGTGTTGTATTTGGTTGCTGAGAAGCATCCGTTGTTGTTTATTGGTGCTCCTGGGTTTGTGTTGGTGATTGCGGGGGTGTTTGCTGGTATTTTGACCTTTCAGGTGTATAATGTAACGGGTGTGTTTCCGATTTCTTATGCGTTGATCACGGGTGTGTTGTTGATGCTTGGTGCGTTAGGATTGTTCATGGGGATATTGCTTAATACAATTCCAGATATAGTCAGAAGAACAATACAAGAAAATAAAAATTATTAATGAGAAAACAAAATTATGTTTAACAATTTATATTTAAAAAAATAATTAAATTGTATTCAAATTATTATATTATCAATGAATGAAGTGAGGATGATTATGTTTAAATTAAGATATTTTTTTCTATTTTTGATTATTATAGCTCTTTTTCAACCTATCATAAAATCACAAGAAATCCCCGTGGATAGTGATGCATCACCCATAAAAGAGTATTTCACAGAAAAAAAAATATTTTGGACCTTTGATGATTATTTTATCGGCGGCAGTCATCATCCCCCTCACAAGGGTTTTTATGGTCTTTCGAAAAAAATCAGTGATTATGGAGGTCATGTAAATATTATGGTTGTTTTTACTCCATATTGTAGCGATTATAAATTAAGGAATTATTCTGTTTTAGAAGATTTTGGATGGTCTCAACCAATAATAAATAAAAGTCTGAAATTTTTTCAATTGGAAAATATACATCCTCAATGTCATGGTTGGGATCATTGCAGAGATCTAAATTTGGCGAATTTGAGTTTTGCACAAAAAATAATAAATTATACATTTTGGAATTGGCTGAATAATTTTAATATAAAACCAAATTTTTTCCTCGGTCACGGTACAAGCGGAAATTATAACATAACTTTAGCTTTAAAACAATTTAGCCAAAAATATTGGCCGGTTTATGGTGAAATGTTCAGAGTTAATGATGAAAATCTATTTCCAAATAAAAATTCAGCTGTTGACTATATTCAATGGTCTTTTGATCCAGCTTTTGGAATTAAAGAGGAAAATCCATGCAAGACAGTTGATGAAGCAATTAAAAAATTTCAAAAATACTTCGATAAGAACGAATTAATATTTATAAGAGGACATCCTATGTCGCTAAATGGTACTGACAATAGTTCCATGGAAAATCTAACTAAATGGGAAAATTTTATTGACTATTTATATCAAAATTATAATTTGATTAATATTAACCATTTTGAGGCAGTTAAATATAAAACAGATAGGCATCATTTTAGAATTAACAAAGAAGAAAATGAATTATTTATTACTTACGAAATTGATTTAAGAGGCTGTAAATACAATCATAATATAAACGTAAATGATCCATGTGGTTTAGAAAATAATACATGGACTCTTTACCAAGATGATGAAAGGATAATAGAATTTGAAGGTAATTCAACAATAAACTTTGAAGCTGGATTTTTGTATCAAATGAAAACAGAAAATAATAATTTTGTAAAAAAAAGTGACGACAACGTGATAAATAATTATCTAAACTATATTATCTATTCATCAATATCCGTAATTATTTTCATATCCATTATAAAAAAATTTTTAATCTAGTTTAGATTTACAATTGTAATATCTAATTTTTATAAGCTTGGTAAGAAAAAATGAAATATTTCAAAGATAAGTCTTCTGCAAATGCAAAATCTAAAAAACTTTGTCTTGTTTGTTCACACGGCGGACATTTCAGAGAGCTGATGCAATTAGAATCTCTGTTTAAAAATTATAATTATTTTTTTATAACTTTTGAGTCATATACTACAAAAAATTTAGATAAATCCTATTTATTCAGTTACTATGGATGGGATTTTAAGGCGAAAATATATGAGATTATTATCTTTATCAAGACATTTTTTATTTTAAAGAAGGAAAAACCGGATGTGATAATTACTACGGGCGGTGGTGAAATAGCGGTTCCCGTCTGTTTAATAGGAATTATATTTGGTTGTAAAATAATTTTTATTGAGACATTAACACGAATATCATCAAAATCTGGAGCGGGAAAAATCCTTTATTATTTTTCTGATATATTTCTTGTTCAATGGAAATCTTTAAAATCGATTTATGGTAGAAAAGCAAAATATTGGGGAAAAGTAATTTGATTTTAGTTTTAATCGGGTTGATGTATGGGTTTGATAGATTAATCAAAAAAATGGATGAAATTAGTAATTTAATTGATGAAAAAGTTATTTTACAAATTGGAAAAACTGAGTATAAACCAAAATATGCTAGTTATTTTAATTTCATTAATGAAAAAAAATTTATCGAATTAGTTAACAAAACCAATTTAATAGTATCACATGCAGGTGTTGGAACAATTTTAACAGCACAAAATTTCAAAAAGCAAATAATAATAGTTCCCAGAATGAAAGAATTAAATGAACATGTAGATAATCACCAAGTTGAAATCGCAAAAAAATTTCAAGAGGAATTAGGCTTTCATGTTGTATATGATGTAGATAAATTACATTCAGAAATTTCAAATCTAAGGAAAATAAAAAATAATTTTATTAGCGAAAAAAATATAATGATAAAAAGAATTAATGAATATTTAAAACATATGTAAATAGATCGTAATAAATATAATAATATATTTTTTAAATTTTGAGATTATCAAGTGGATAAAAATGAATATTTGTCAAATTATATCAACACCATTCCCTCCAGAAGAAGGTATTGGCAATTATGTTTATAATCTATCAAAAAAATTGATCGAAAAAAATCACAATGTATTCTTGATTACACGAGGATCATTAAAAAAAAAACATGAATTCTTATTTGATGGAATTAAAGTAATAAAGCCAACTTTTATCCCATTATATCCTTTATATATGGATTTACATGGAATCTTCCTTAATAATGCAATTAAGAAAATTGAGGATTCTATTGATATTATACACATTCATTCACCGCTTATACCTACTATTTATACAAATAGACCTATTATTACAACCATTCATACACCAATGTTAACAGATTTTAGGCATGTGAAAATTAACTCTTATTTTTCTTTATTATCTAAAATTTCTTCCAGAATTATTAGTTTTCCTTTAGAAAAAAAATTACTGAAAAATTCAAAAATAGTTACCACTGTAACTGATACCGTCGCAAATGAAATTAAGCATGAATACTACTCCAGTTTAAATAATATTGAGGTAACTGGAAATGGAGTAGATAAAAATAAATTTTATTTTAAGCAAAGTAAAAATACAACAAAAAAATATATTTTATTTGTAGGTCGATTAGACAAAGAAAAAGGCATTTATGATTTAATAGAAACTGCAAAATTTTTTTCTGATCAACATAATATTTCATTTTTGGTTGTTGGAAAGGGACGTGAAAAGAAAAAAATAATTAAGAAAATTAAAAAAAATAACCTATCAGAGAAAATAGAATTATTAGGTCAATTGAAACAAGAGGATCTAATCGATATTTACCATAAATCATCTATATTCGTTCTACCCTCATATCACGAAGGTTTGCCTAGTGTCTTGCTAGAGGCAATGTCATGTGGAGTCCCAGTGATTGCAACAGATGTTAGGGGAAATAATGATTTAATATTTCACGGTATAAATGGTTTGTTAGTTCCCCCCCACAAACCAAAAATTCTCGCAAAAAAAATATCCTATCTGCTAAATAACCATAAAATTCAAAATGAATTAAAATTTAATGCCAGAGAAACGATAGATAAAAAATACAACTGGGACGATATCTCCAATAAATATATAGAAATGTATAATAAAATATTATAACGTATTATAAAATGAAGATTCTTTTCCAAATTTAGGAAGTTGTTCTTTTTTCAAGAAATTGACATTTCATTAATGATTTTATTCAAACATTACTAATGATTGATATGATTCAAAGAACCAGTGTGAATTATCAGACAGAAATGCTAATGAATGATTTTTATTTTTTAAGCATATATTGATCATTATCCGAATTTAAACCAATCTCGAGGAAATCGCAAGATTTCCCAACCTAAATTTGGAGAAGATACAAAATAAATAATCAAATTAATTAAGATGTGTATTTGATGAAAACTCTATTAAATATATCTGATTCTTTAATCTCAAAGATATACATAAATATTTTTGGTGAAAAAAATTCTTTAATAATTCTTACATTTCATTCGATCTTTAAAAATGATAATGAAAGATTATTAAATTTAATTGATCCTAATTTGGCTATAACTATTGATCAATTTAAATTCATAATAGAATATTTTAAAAGTTATGGTTATGTTTTTGTTTCACCATATGATATAATAAATAATTTAAATAACAATGAAAAATATGTATTATTAACATTTGATGATGGGTATTATAACAACATACATGTATTACCAATTTTAATTAAAAATAATATACCTGCAGTATTTTTTATTACGACATCTAACATAAAAAATTTTGAAAGCTATTGGTGGGATGTAATTTATAGAGAATTAAAAAATAAAAATTATCCATATAGAAAAATAAGAAATGTACATGAAAATTTTAAGAATTTGAAATTTAGAATTATCAAAAAACAACTAATGGAAAAGTATGGAAAAAATTGTCTGGAACCTAAAGATGATATCGATAGACCTTTTACTAAAAAAGAATTGGAAAAAATATCATCAAATTCTCTCATTCACTTAGGAAATCATACAAAGAATCACGCTATATTACCATTTCATTCTAATACTGAAATATGGAATCAAATTAATCATGCACAATATGACATAGAAGAAATTACAGGAAAAAAGCCTATAATAATTGCATATCCAAATGGAAATTATTCAGATATCGTAATTGAAAACTCCAAAAAAAATGGATTAAAAATTGGAGTTACAACAGCTTTTCATAAGAATTACTTGCCAATTAATCGAAAAGGAAATAACCTGTTTAAACTTGGGAGATTTGATATTGGAACTGTAACTGATATTTTAACTCAATGTCAACTAGTTAGAAATGATTCTTCATTTTATAATTATATGAGGAATTTTGTTAGAAACATTTAGTTAAATATTTATGAGATAAAAGCTGTGTTGAATCATGACAACTGAAAATAGAATGAAGGAAATATCATTACTTCTCATTTTACAAAATTTTTATGATGAAAAGATGCCATCTTCACCAGCGGTGATGGGAGTTTATGGTATAAATTTTCCAGGTAAAATAAAAAAGTTACATTGGATAATGCCTTATAAAACGGAAAATTCAAAAGAAATAAAGATTGTTTATTTTAATAAAGTCAAAATTTTTCTTATACCCTTTACTACATCAGAAAATATCATTCGAAAATTTATATCTTATCTTATATTTGAGCTTAGGCTTTTTTACAATTTAGATGATCTGATAAGGATACATAATTATGATATCATTCAAATAAGAGATGATCCTCTTGCTGGATTTCTGTCGATGTTAGTAAAAATTAAACATAGAATTGTCATTGTATACAATAGATCATTCCCATTATACCAAGCTGCAAAAATTGCATATAAACACGAGATTATTACAACCATATCTATGACATATAATTTAATTAATTACCTAGTCTTGAGAATTGTTTTAAGATATGTTGATTTGATACTTGCAATTAGTAATGAAATGCAAAATGAAATGGAAATTTATGAAAAAGTGAAAAAAAAAATATTACCATTTCCTCTAGGTGTTGAACCCTCAATTTTTAAAGATAATAAAGAATGCATTAACCAAATAATTGAAAAATATTCAATAAATAACGATGATTTTATAATGATATATGTAGGAGAAATCTCAAAGATGAGGTCTCTTGAAAATGTTATCAACGCCTATGAAAGATTTCAACAAATATTTGTAAAATCTAAATTACTTTTTGTTGGTGACGGTGATGCAATAGATTACTTGAAAGAATTTTGTTCAAAATTAAATATATCAAATAAAGTTACATTTACTGGGAAAGTGCCCTTTTCAATGGTTCCTAGCTTCATTAAAATATCAGATGTTTGTCTCTCTTTATTTTATCCAAGAGCGTGTTATCTTGTAAGTTCTCCTTGCAAACTATTTGAATATATGCTTATGAAAAAACCTATTATTGCTAATAGAGAAATTCCTGAGCATAAAAGAGTTATTAATAAATGTAAATGTGGTATATTAACAAAATATAATCAAAAAGAAATATTTAAGGCAATGTGTCATATGGCGAAATTATCAAAATTAGAATTGAAAGATATTGGACAGACCGGTTATCAATGGGTTGTTGAAAACAGAACCTTCGATAAGATGACTAATAAAATTGGAAATGAATATATTAAATTAATTGATAGGTGGAATAATGGATAGAATAAAATATATATCGTTGATACTTTTTATAATATCTCTTTCAGTGTTTATATTATCCATTCATCAAAA
>CAZYLG010000061.1:0-12314 GCA_964648565.1 uncultured Thermoplasmatales archaeon | reverse complement strand
ATATAATAAATATTCGTACAATGAATGAGTTGTTCAGCCTGATCTTTAATAGCATTAACCACGTTTGGATGACAATGGCCTAGACTGTTTACTGCAATACCGCCAAGTACATCAATGTATTCATTTCCATCAGAATCCCACACATGAGATCCTTTTCCTTTTTTCAATAAAATCGGCAGCCTTCCATAAATCTGAAAATGATATTTTGAATCAATTTGTTCAACTTCTTTAAAATCCATTCTTATTATTCCTCCTTATCGGCATAAATAACTGTTCCGTAATCAGAACTTTTTTCAAAAGCTTGTAAAAGTGAATGCTTCTTTGTTCCGTCAATAATACGAACGGTTTTCACACCATTTTTTATTGCTTTTACTGCAGATTCCACTTTTGGAATCATTCCTCCCTGAATTTTTTTACCAAGTAATGACTCTGCTTTTTTAATGTTAACTTTTTTCAAACGAGTTTTCTCATCATCTTTTTTTTCACGGATGCCATCAACATTGGTTAAGTAGATAAGAGAATCTGCTTTTAACGAAGCGGCAAGTTCACCAGCAAGAATATCTGCATTAACATTGAAATCACCCTTATCATCACCAGCACAAATCGGAGAAATCACGGTAATAAAATCATTTTCCATAAGTGTTTCAACAAGTGTTGCATCCACTTTATATACTTCGCCAACTCGTCCCAAATCTACTTGTTTCATCTGACCATCGACTTTCATTTCCTTTTTTGTTTTCCGGGATTTAACAAGTGTTCCATCCTTTCCAGAAATCCCAACAGCATTACCATCACGTTCATTGATAAGTCTAACTAATTCCTTGTTAACTTTACCTGAAAGAACCATTTCAGCAATATCTAAGGTTTCCTCATCTGTTTTCCGTTGACCATGAATAAATTCCGGTTCTAATCCTTCCTTGTCCATTTGATTGCTAACCGCAGGACCTCCTCCGTGAACGATAATTGGTTTAAATCCCATTTTTTTCAGTTGAACAATGTCTTCGGCTACCGAAGATTTAAGCTCGTCATCCAACATAGCATTACCACCATATTTGATAACGACTCTTTTTGACTTAAATCCAAGCTTATCTAACATTGTTGATGTATCAGGTTTAGTTAACTTATTTTTCATTTTATTTATCATACGTTCACAATCCAAAAATTCTTATTAAAAATAAATCACAAATTAGTTCTAAGTCTGAAATAAAATACTCTTTTGTCTTTTTTCCGTCCCTTCGGAGATAATTTTTCGTACGCCTCTAAATCAATTTTAATTAATAAAACTATATAAACCTTTCGTTTTAATTTTAGGTTTTGATATCCTGAATTAAGTTTCACCAGAAATTAATTCCCCAGAACCGCAACGCCATAATAACACCTATCGCCATAATGATGAGACCAAAGATCCGTTGCATCCACTTCCCTGCTTTCACATACTTATTCCCCAATTTCCCCCGAACACTACTAGTAACTGCACAAAGCGGTATAATTGGAATACCATGACCAAGACCAAACACAAACAACATCAACCCACCAATCAACAATGGAATCTGCTGGGAAAGCATCAGAATAAACACCGGCATCATCAACGAAATAGCACAAGGTGCCCAGCCAACAGAAAACAACACACCCAAGAAAAACGCTCCCACATACATTGATTTCTTACTTAAATTAAAAAAGAGTTTTTGCCCTCTCTCCGTCATACCAGTATTCTTCTTTGAACCAGAATCCTTCTTAATGTATTCTTTCAATGGCGTAAACACATTAATACCCAAAATCACTAAAATAATGCCTGAAATCAAGTAAAACAAAGCCGAAGCTTCAATGAACATACTCACTGATGAAATAACCAATCCAAATACAAAAAACACTAATGCCATGCCTAATGTGAACACAATCCCAATCCACAATCCTTGAATAGAGATCCTTTTTAATTTTTTATCCTCTTTTTCATTGTCCTTCTGAAGTGAACCAACATAGGAAATCATAGCAACGAGAAGTGCTATGGAACAGGGAGATAATGCGGTCAAAATCCCCAGACCAAAAATGCCCAGAAAAGTGATACTGTCACTGAATTTTTCTTCTATTAATTCAGTTTCCCAGGTGCCATCCCGGATTGCTTGAACATCAATCTCAAGGGAATCCGCAGATTGTATATCATCAATTTTTCCTTTCCCAAGACAATACACATGATACAAACCAACGATACTTTGATTCTGATCAATCAAAAGAAGAGTCGGATTGGAAAAAGCACCCTGCACTGTCCAATATTCCTGATACAAACCAGCTACAGGATACGGATTGAAATCCTCCACCCATCTCCAGCTCACATTAATATCATAATCCCGCTCAGCAATAACCTTGCCACTATCAGAATTCGGATTCTTCCGAAGATTTATCGTTAAAATATTAACATCCGTTGATTCGGATAATTGCTCCAACTCCTCAAGTTGACCAGTCATTTCTTCAAGACATTCAATGCATAACGGAGTTTCTAAACCCGTGATATGCAATACAACAACTTCTCCAGCATAATCACTCAAGGAAAACTCAACGCCTTTCTGGTCAACCGTGGTGAAATCAGGAGCAGAAATACCATCTGCCATTGCAAAAGATGGAATCATTCCAGTGAACAAAACAAAGGTGAAAATAATCCAAATTACTTTTTTACCGTTCATGACTTGTCACCACGGTTTACATGATAGTAATAGATTGCATCTAGAATCCAATCTTGCATGTCTGAATCAGCGACATTACCTTCCCAGCTATGCCAACCAATTTTCGTTTCTCCTGCATGCTCAACATAGGTGAACACACCAGTCAATGCAATATAACCCGGTGGGCCATCTGAATCATACAGATAGGAATCATATGCTTTCTTTTCAATGTCTCCACCAAGCGGAATATCAAGATCCCAGAATTCGACCATATCTTCATATTCTCCAGCAATATCTATCACTCGTTCAGCCTGATCTGCACAACCGACACAACCAGTTTTATGAACAACAAAGACCACACTATGTTCATTGAGGGAATCTTGAATCCATGAAAGATGATTAATGCTTTGTTCGTTATATTCACTGGTAGATGGAAACTCTATCCAAAAATTATCCGAACCAGTTCCGACTCCATGAACAGGTGAATAGTCATCAAGCCATGTTCCTGTGTCCACATCATCTTCTTCGGTATTTGGTTTCTCATTTTCCACACATCCCGCAATCAAAAAAACCATCAATATTAGAATCATCGGAATTAGAAATATTTTATTCTTCATTATCATCACCACTAATTTTCTGTATGATCCCATCAATTTCACTGACATCCATCAAAAAACTATTCTTCTTTTTAATATCTAAATCGGTAACTGTCACATGCAAATCCGGTGTGAAACCCGCTTGTTCAAAAGTTTTTCTGGCACAGTTAACCTGGCACTCATTGATTGTGAGGATTCTTTTTGCTGCTTTCTTTGAGGAAACAATACCACTATCTTTTCCACCGATTCCTGCAAGACAATACATTTTACCACGATCATGATTGGGTGAATCTTTCGCTGCTTCGCTTGCTATCTGGCCAATTTTCGATCCACCTAAAAAGGGAAAGATTAAAATTTCAGATTGCTTATAGAAACACTCATTTTCAGCCATACAATTTTACTCCTATTTCTAACACTATCGAATAATATTTTTCAATTGCAATAATACTCGTTCCTTTTAAGAACGATTTCTTGTTTATTTTTTTGATAAGCATTACCAAATTTTTCTTAAGATTCACAATTGTTATTTACCCTATAAATTATTTTGGACAACATTGAATGTTATCTTTCATCATTTCTTTATAATCAGCAAGTACATCGTGGACCCAGCAGTCATCGTTGCCTGCACTCTCACGGAAAACAAGGGCCATAATATACGCAAGCTCTTTCAGAGTAGCACCATCTTCAAGAGCGCCTTTAAAATGCTTCCGTACGCAAGGAGCACTCCGTCCCTTGATTGCCATGGCAAAACAGATGAACTGATAGGTCTTCTCATCAATCATCCGTTTTTCCTTGTATAACTCATCTATTTTATCCAACTCTCCAGCAAACTCCGGGAACCATTCTTCAAGTATTCTCATACCTTTTTCACCTTTATTCCAACAATTTTTTTATTTCATTCGCACTGGGAACATGACCTGAGATCTTCACTTCACCATCAACAGTTACCGCAGGTGTCATCATCACACCACGGTTTACTATCTGCTGTAAATCCTCAATTTTTACAATCTCAACGTTTATGCCAAGTTCGTCAACGACCCGTCTTACAATTTTTTCAGTTTTTTTGCATTTTGCACATCCTGTGCCTAATATCTCTATTTTCATTTTTTTATCTCCATCAACAATTCTTTTACTTGTTTTCTAATATTATCTCGAGTTTTTCTAAAAAAATCAATCGATTTCCCCTGTGGATCGGGAATATTCCATTCGATTGTTTTATGTTTAGGAGTTAAAGGACAACCTTCGGTGCATCCCATGGTCACAATATAATCAAACTCATCATTCATATGAGAAGTAATCACCTTCGGGCGTTCTTCACTGATATCGATATCCGCTTCTTTCATGACCTTTATTGCTGTTGAATTAACATTTTCTGCAGGCTTTGTTCCTGCACTATCCGCATAATTATCCTTAGACATCTTATTAAAAAATCCTTTTGCCATCTGACTCCGGCAACTATTTTCATCACAGACAAATAACACCTTTTTCATCTTCTCATCTTCCCTGGTTTTTTAAACCAATGTTGTGTTTTCAAACTGATTTTTACAAGAAGAAGCATCACAGGCACCTCCATTAAAACACCTACAACAGCAGCTAACGCTGCTCCAGAGGACAGGCCGAAAAGCATAATTGCAACTGCAATAGCAACCTCAAAATGATTACTTGCCCCTATCTGAGCGGAAGGCGCTGCATCTTCATAAGAAAGACCAAAAAACTTTGCAGCAATATAGGTCACCCAGAAAATCACTTGATTCTGCACAAACAAGGGAACAAAAATCAAGGCGATCACCAATGGCTGATCCACGATAATATTTCCCTGAAGACTAAATAAAAGAACTAACGTAATCAACAAGGCGATAATCGCCACATAATGAAGCGAGGGAGAAAACGTGTTTTCAAACCACTCGCTTCCTTTTCTTTTCAGGATCTGATTTCGTGATAGATACCCTGCAAAAAGTGGTATTCCCACATAGATACCAACGGATAAAAAAATGGTCTGCCATGGAACAATGATATTAGAAACTCCAAGCAATATGCCAGCTAGAGGCGCATATAAAAATAACATGGTCAACGAATTAATTGCCACCATGACAAGCGTATGACCCATATTTCCTTTAGAAAGGTAACTCCATACCAGTACCATCGCGGTACAGGGAGCCACTCCAAGAAGAATCATTCCAGCAATATAATTGGACGCAAGATCTGCTGTGATAAAATCTGCAAAAAGAACGCTCATAAAAAGCCATGCGAAAAACGCCATGGTAAACGGTTTGATAACCCAGTTAATGATAAGGGTCAATGCAACTGGTTTTGGGGTTTTTCCTGCTTCAACTACTTTTTTGAAATCAATTTGCACCATGATAGGATAAATCATGAAGAATAGACAAATAGCAATAGGAATTGACACCTGAAAATACTGTAAACTGTTTAAGAACCCTGCAACATAAGGAAACATCCGACCTAGTCCAATTCCAAGCAGAATACACAGGGCAACCCATACAGTGAGATATTTTTCGAATAATCCAAGACCTTTTTTCTCTGCCATATTATCACTTTATCCTCCCATCATACCATAACAAAATCCTACTATTGTTGCTACAATTATTACCAATGTGAAATACACAAACGCCTTTTTCATTCCCATGACCTTTGTAATAACCACCATGTTCGGAAGACTCAAAGAAGGACCTGCGAGAAGCAATGCCAATGCTGGACCTCCTCCCATGATACCAACACTGTATCCAAACAGATCTCCCACTATTGCAACTTCCAACAATGTCGGCATGTACAGGATTGCTCCGATAACAGATGCAAGAAAACAGGAAAACAGGTCATTTCCACCAATATAGGGTGCAACGGCCACACCAACAGCATTTGCGGGATCTGCATCAGGCAAAAAGAATGCAGCAACGCCACCAATAATTCCAACGATAAAAACACCGATGAGTAAAATCGGAAAGATTTTCTTAGTTAAATTCCAAGTTTCAAGTCCCCATCTTTTTACTTCATCCCGTGAATAATAAAAAATCAGGATGCCAGATATTACCAGAGTAAGCATGTACACAATAGCAAGTTTAGGAACCCAAGGAATATAACTACTGCTTGCTGCACCAATGACCAAGATTAACACCAGTGATACAAAAAACAATAGAGAAACCCACAGTGGGCGTTTCTGTTCCTTATCCTCGTTTTGACCTGAGAACATATCATTATTTTCTTTCTTTTTTTCAGATTCCTCTTTTCTAAAAATAAACGCCATCAACAAACCGATAACGATGGCCATAAGAACAGCAGAAACTGCTCTGGCAAGACCAATATCATATCCTAGGACTTGTGCGGTTAGAACAATGGCAAGAACATTAATAGCTGGTCCGGAAAACAAAAACGCTGATGCTGGACCAATACCTGCACCACGCTTGTAAATGCCAGTGAACAAAGGTAGAACAGTACAGCTACAAACCGCAAGAATGGCACCGGAAACAGAAGCCACAGAGTAAGACAAATACTTCTTTGTATGAGCTCCAAAGTATTTCATCACGCCTTTTTTAGAAACAAAAACTGCTATTGCTCCTGCGATAAAAAAAGCAGGAACAAGACAAGTTAGCACATGGGCAGAAAGATAATCCATGAGCATATTGAATCCTGCAAAAAGGATATCGATTGGGGTCACTTTTTCATCCCCCGTATTTCTTTGATAATTTGATAAATTTGTTTATCCTTAGCGTGGATCCAGATATTTGTACCTTCTTTCCGTTGTTTAACAAGATTTGCCTGACGTAATATTTTAAGATGCTGGGAGACTGTTGGTTGGGATTTCCCAGTTTCAGGAATAATCTCACAGATACATTTCTCACCGTTCTTAATAAGGTCAAGTATCCTTAGTCTCGTGGAATCACCCAAGGCTTTGAACACGTCAATCTCATTCATAAAAGTATATAAGAAATATGCAATATTTAAATATTGCTATTAACCAATATTCATTATTTTGATATGGGTAATTTCTTTACTACCTCAATAACCTCATAAATCTCTCGATGAGCAGTACTGATCATTATCTTCGCACCGTCTTTGCGTTCATTGACCAATCCAGCAATTTTCAGAACCTTTAAATGCTGAGAAACCGTGGGTTGAGATTTTCCAGTCTTAGGAATAATCTCACAGATGCACTTCTCACCGTTTCTCACACATTCAAGGATTTTCAATCGTGTTGCATCCCCCAATGCCTTAAATATATCAACTTCATCCATCAATAGAATATGAATATTTTTGAATGTTTAAATATTACGATATCAGCCAACACATCTCGAATCAACATATAAAAAAATGCAACTAATGAAATAAAAGTTGAAAACAACTAAGCACCAACTAACGAACCAATAATCATCTTTAATTTCCCATCGTTTGTATATTAATCAATTAATAGAACTTGTTTATTTTTTTCTATCCCCTGCTCTTTGAAAAGTAGTTTACCCATAGCTTGATGAGATTTATCTCATTTCCCAATTTCATGGAATGAATCGATCTATAAGATCATTATTTCATTCAATTTCCTAAGTACTGGTACCATCAAAAATCATATTTACCCCTTGTTTATTTCACTATGAGTAAAACCAGGATATTATGTGGTTACCCGACAATCATATAATAATGATTTACGAATAATTTGGCCTAACAAAATTCAATTAATAAATAATAACTTTAAATGTTAAATAATTAAACATTTGTTTCAATAGTGGGCGGGTAACAAAGCGGGTACTTTTGACGTTTTACTGAAGATATCGTTGAAAAAATCGACGAAAAATTAAACGAAAATTCTAAAAACCTTCTTTTTTTCTTTTTATTTGCTACTTTCATTGATTTTTTTCAGCTAATGGAAGCGTAAAATAAAACGTGCTCCCCTTACCAAGTCCTTCACTTTCCGCCCAAATACGGCCACCATGCTTCTCAACAATCCTTTTACAGATGGGAAGACCTAAACCGCTGCTTTCAAAATCATGTCGGGAAGTGTCAGCCTTATAATACTCATCAAATATAAATGGTAACTGTTCTTCAGATATCCCAACTCCATTATCTTGAACAGATACAAGCACATGATCCTTCTTTTCAACCGCGTCGATGCCTATCCGTCGTTCACCCTCAGAATATTTAACCGCGTTATTAAACAAATTTGTGAATAACTCATGAACTTGCAATGCATCAACATGAACTAAAAAATCATAAGTCACATTATTTTCAACAACCATATCATTATCATCGAATAAGGAAGTATTTACTGCAACTACATCATCAACAAGCTCACGCAAAGATACATCTTCAAAAGTAAACTTGGTTTTCGAAGAATTTAACTTAGCAAGATCAATAGTTTTCTTCACCAAACTACGCATATACTTCGCATTCCGCTCCAACACCTCAACCATATGTTTACCCTTCTCATCAGAGACATGATTCCCAAGAATCGGTAACAACTGCATAAATGGTCCCAGTGGATTCTTCAAATCATGACCCAACTGATTAATAAAATCATCCTTCTGCCGAAGCAACCTCTTAATCTCTCTAGTTCGATCCTCAACCCTCTCTTCCAACTGCTCATTTAATGATTTCAACTCCTCCTGCGCCCGCTTTAATTCACTAATATCAACAACCACCGCTCGAACACCCTGAAAAACACCATCTTTCAAAATAGGATTCGCATGAACCAACACCGGAAAAACCTCACCAGTACTCTTCACGGCCCGATACTCAACAGAACCAAGAGATTCTCCATTAATTCTTCTGGCAAGATTTTGTTTCACCCGCTCACGTTCACCTGGAGGAAACATCTCTAAACCATTAATCCTAGTACCTACATCCTCCGAAGAATAACCCATTAAATTAAACGCCTTATCATTAGCAAAAGTCATCTGCAAATCCGCATCCGTTTCAATCACTGCCTCAGGTAACATTTCAGAAAGATTCCTGAATCGTTCCTCACTCTCACGAAGCATAAAAACAGCATTATGTTCCGCGGTGATATCCTCAGAAACACCCTCAATACACTGTTTATCATCAGAGATACGAGCAGAAAAACGAATCCACCTAACCGAGTCATCCAAACATCTGAATGCTGCCTCAAAATTAACAACTTCACCATTTCTTTGCAACTCCGCAATCATCCGATTCCGATCCTCAGGATGAACATAATGATCAGAAATCTTATACTCATCAGCTAACAGCTCCTCCCGATTACCATATCCAATAAATGAAGCGAGTGCATCATTAGCTTCAAGCATTTTCCCAGAAGCAATATCTGTACGGAACAATCCGACTTGTGCATTCAAAAAAAGATCCTGATACAATTTTTTCGCTTCCTCAATATGTTCATGGGCATTTTTCATCTCCGTGATATCAACATGTGTCCCAGTCATCCTAGTAGGTTGATCATTCTCATCTCGTTCAATGATTTTTCCACGATCCAAAATCCAAATCCAACGGCCAGATTTATGTTTCATACGGAATTCAGCATCATAAAACGAAGTATTTCCATCCAAATGATCACTTAATTTCTTCTGAACCATTGGCATATCATCCACATGAACCAATCGTTTCCACGAACTAATATGCGGCTCAATCTCATCCAAATTGTATCCTAACATCTCTGCCCAACGTTCATCAAAAAGAACATCATCTGTGGTTAAATCCCAATCCCAAGTACCAATCTCTGCGCCTTTTAAAGCTAATGACAACCGTTCTTTTGTTTCCATCAGTTTTTCTTCAATCTTTTTTTTCTGAAGAAACGTAGAAATAATCTCAGAGAAAATAAGAAGTGTTTTCTTCTCATGATCTGTCCATTCATGAGATTCAATAGTATTATCAAAACCGACAAAACCAAATAATACTTCATTGGAAATAAGCGGAAACACTACTAATGATTTGATCTGCTGCCTTGCTAAATTTTCTTTTTCTTTCCATCCTTCATCAGGAATCTCTGAAAGATCAGAGATCTGAATGGATTTACCTCTTTTTAATTGATTCATCCACCAAGGAAATTCACTAACTGAAATATTTTGCAACATTTCCATTTGAGAAGAAACACCATCTGCACACCATTCATGCGTATTATTCATCAATTTTTTATCATCATGAATCATGAATACATACGATCTACTGGCATTACATAATTGCCCTAATAACTTCAAAGAATCTGTGACACATTGATCAATCTCAGATGGATTGATAAAACGTGATGAAATTTTAGAAATCACCTGTTCCGATTGATATCGTTTCTGCAATTCCTCCTCAGCCAGTCTTCTCTCTGTAAGATCAATGACCCCTGCGATTGCGCCTTGATACTCACTAGATTCATTAAGAACTGGAGACGTTTCAAGCGCAGCATAAACCCGATTTCCATCTTTTCTAATGAATTCAAAATCATGATGTTCACACTCGCCTTGCTTACGTTCTTCTAATTTCTGTTTTGCGATCCGTTTACCCTGTTCATCCATGAAAGAAAACAAAGATTCACCAATCATTTCATCCACCGCATATCCTAACATATCAGCCATAGGTTGATTCACAAAAGTAGTAACCGAGTTTTTATCTATCTTCCAGATACCCTCATTTAAGGCTTCGATTAACGTTCGATACTTTTCTTCGCTTTCTTTTAAAGCTTCCCTATCTTTTTTCCGGTCACTAATATCCCGTACCGCAGCTACGCGGAACTGTTCACCCTTATACCTAATATCTCTTGCTTCAACTTCAACAGGAAAAACAGTACCATCCTTCATTCTCGCACATATCTCATAAGGTTTGGCATAACCACGACAAATATTCTCCTTAATAATAGAATGGAATTCTTCAGGAACAAGAAGTTGAATAATGTTATTACCAATTAGTTCTTCCCGAGAATACCCAAACATAGAAACAACTGTATCATTCACATCAATAACAATACCATTATCATGAATCATTATTCCTTCAAATGTTAGATTTGAAAGTTTTCTAAAACGATGTTCACTTTCCTTTAATGCAAGTTCATTTGCTTTACTCTCAGTGATTTCATAAGAAACAATTTTCACACCAGAAAGAATGCCCGGTTCATCATAAACGGGAGAATACGTGGAAGTAAACCATTTTTCCTGATCTTGTAAACACACTTTATCTTCAAACTCATAGGTTTTTTCAGTTGAAACCACCTGTTTGATGCGTTGAAAATATTCTTCACCTATTTCTCTTCCAAAAACCTCAATGACAGATTTTCCAACCAAATCTGAAAGATTTGCATTCATGTGCTCTAAAGCGTGTTCATTGAAAAATTGAATATATCCATCAACATCATAGAGACCAATACCAAAATTCACATTATTCAGAATACTGTACAATTGTCCATTATTCAATTTACATATTTGTTTTTCAGTTAGATTATTTGACATTACTCCCATCTCCCAAAGTCCATTGGAATTCACAGATTATGACATTGTATCGGTAATACCTCGAAATTTATTGTTTTTATTTTACATTCAATAGATTAAAATTATTGTCTATATAAAGTATCAACTGTTAAATTTTTTTAAATAATTCAAGTTTCAATTAGATATAATCAGATTCAATGATTACCAAATTATCCGATTCATTAATCTGGTATTTAAACACCAATTAACCTATCAAAAATACCGGTAAAAACTACCCTGGGGCAAAAACACAAATTATACAAAGTTCATCGAAAATATTATAAAATTTATAATATATTAAATATGTTATAATTTATAACATTGGGGAAGGGACACTATACCCATTTTATCAGTATTTTATACGTTGGAGTTTGCATAATTATTTTAAGAATTTATTCTCTCATTACCATCAAAAATCATATTTACCCCTTGTTTATTTCACTATGAGTAAAACCAAGACAAAATCTGCTAATTAGACAAAACTAATAATGGCCGTAAAATATATATTCAGATCTAAAGATCTGGAAATATGATTTGATAGTAACATTTAAATAAATTATATTTGATAATTGTTACATAAATGGGCGGGTAACAAAGCGGCTATGTGGGGGACTGCAGATCCTCATACGGGGGTT
>CAZYLG010000060.1:0-12535 GCA_964648565.1 uncultured Thermoplasmatales archaeon | reverse complement strand
GAATGTTTTTCATTCGAGATAACTGCATTATTTCACCAAATTAAGAAAATATTTTTCTAATTCTAAATCATTAAGGATATTACGGATAAATTTTTTTAGGCGTTCATACCGTTCTTGAAATGATAAACGGTTTCACTTGTTTAATATCTTCAAGTAACACTGTTTTTTTATTTGGATTATAGGTTGCTACAGCTGGATGATATAATGGTAGAATTCGGATTTGATGATACAATGTTTGTTTAGAGAATAATTTACCATGGAGTTTACTGATTTTTGTAAACGGTAAATCAAATGTATCAAAAACGTATTCGGTAGCAAATGAGCCCATGGGAAGAATCACTGAAGGATTAATAAAATCTATTTGTTTTTTCAAGTAAGGAGAACATGTTTCAATTTCATTTTTAGTCGGATTCCTATTATTAGGTGGCCTGCATTTCAAAATGTTTGCAATGTAAATATCAGATCGATTTAAGCCAATTGAATCAATTAACTCATCTAATATTTTTCCTGCTCTTCCTACAAAGGGACGACCTTGTTTATCTTCATTAAGTCCGGGGGCTTCACCGATAAAAAAAAGGTCTGCTTCATCTGATCCCTCTCCAACCACAGGATTATTTCGTGTTTTATATAATTCACAGCGTTTGCAATGTATGATTTGTTCAGTCAATTTTTGCATTTCATTAGACACACTCATCAATGCCACCCAATAGGTATTCATTATACTGCTTAAATGTGTATTCCTGCCTTCATCAAATTGGAAAGTAAATGATTCAAAAATTAAACAGAAAAACATTTTTTTCTGATGAAAAAATAACAAAACTATTTGAATACCAATTACTATTAGCCTTTATCTCTTTGAGATGGAGGAATTATGGAGTATGCCAGAACTTCAAGAACTTACTGATAAAATTAAAATCCTTAAAAATGCTCGAGATATTCTTGATGAAGAATATAAAAAAACTGAGTTTCATAAGAAAAAAGAAGAACATCCACAATCAAGTGTTCCCTCAGACCCAGAAGATGAAGAAATCTATAAATTACTCACGGCAATTAGACAACTTGAACACTACATAAAAAAATATCAAGATGAGCAATTTTTACTTATCAAAGAAGAAACACAATAATTTTAAAAAAGAAAATATTTTTTTATACTAAATTTCTTCGAATTCCAAAGAATGATCGGATCAATACAATTACCGGTATAATTTCTAACCTTCCGATCCACATGTTTACAATCAACATTGCTTTAGCCGCAGAATTCATAGATATTGATGTGATTCCTGCGGTTAACCCAACATTTCCCTGTGCAGAACATACTTCAAAAATCACTTTACCAAGGGATAAATCTGAATAAATCGATGAAAGAAGCATTATTGAAGCAGAAAGAATTATAATCCAAATAAAGGAAATAATGGCAGCTTCATTAATCAAATCCATCGCGTTTTCTTTTGATAAAGATTTATCCCCTAATTTATGAACAAAAACTCGACGTGGTGTTGAAATCGCTTGTTTAATACGCCATCCAACACCTTTGTACAAAAGAATTGCTCGAAAGAGTTTTATTCCTCCCGCAGTCGATCCTGCTGCACCACCAATTACCATCGCAAAAGACAAAAGTAACAGAGATGATTCAGACCAAACTGCAAGTGATTCAACTGATGCAAATCCAGTACAAGTCAATGCTGAAATAAACTGAAAAGCAGCAGCACCAAACGCATCAGCAAAATGAGAAAAAGAAAAAATTCCAGTCATATTCAATAAGGTAAGAAGGAAAATACCAACAATAAAAAAAAGTAACATGGTTTTTAATTGAGGATCACGAATAAATCGTTTTAAGCGTCCATTCAACAAATCATAATGAGCAGCAAATGCAATACTACCAAGAACCATTAAAATAACAACGACAAACTGACTGATTGCATCAAAAGAAGATATACTATCATCAGTAACTGAAAAACCACCAGTCGCAAGACCAGTCATTGCATGATTTAACGCTTGCCATGGATCCATTCCATTGCTTTGCACGAAAAAACCAACGGCTGTTAACGCAACGATACCAATCACCGTATATAATAAAAAAATCCACCAAATCGTTCTCACCGTAGAAACAACTGAAGGATGAGTTTTTTGATCACGTGCTTCACCTTTATATAAAACGTAAGAACCAGTACCTGGACGAGCAAGGATGCTTAGCGTTAATACAATAACTCCTACCCCACCAATCCATTGGATAAACGTTCTCCAAAACTGTAACGTATATGGAAGCAAGGCTTCATTATCAACCATGGTCAAACCAGTTCCCGTCCATCCGGACATTGACTCGAAAAAAGCAGAAAGAGAATCCATCGTTGCAAATGAATTCACATTAAAAGGCATCAGCAGAAAAGGAAGACTACCTACCACTGAAATGGTCAGCCAACCTAATGCTGCAGTTACCATTGCACTTTTAAAATTAGCTGGATCAGCATTTTTAAACAATAAATAAAATGGAACACCAAATAAGAAAAACACTGCTGAGGTTATTAAAATTGGAGTGATACCATCAATAGAACTACCAGGTAATTCCCCAAAATATATAGGAACTAGTAAAGTAATTAATGAAATAATACCAATCATGATGCAAACAGCACCCATATCCCGTAACACAGTTCGAAGATCACTCATGATATCTCAGCCATCCATGGATCAATGATGAGGGCAAAATAATAATCCCAGTACTTATAGTTATATGTCTTTTCAATGTCTTTACAAAAATAGTAAATCATAGAGTTCATCTGTTGATTAATACTATTTTAAAGGATTACTTTTTCAGGTTTTCCTCCAACTCTTTTTTCAGGTCTAACGCAATGAATCGTTTAGTAAACATATCTGCTTTAGCAGCAATGCAAAGCTTTGCTGAAAACAATCGAGCATGCTTACCCCGTAATCGAAATGGTGCTTTACCAATACTTGGATGTTGAAAGATAACGCCATGTTTAGGAGGTCTACCCCCTTGTTTTTTAAACCGGAATAATGCTTTTTCAGCACCAAGTAATTGAATTGAAGAAGCAGGAAGCATCGCTAATTTTCTAAGTGATCCAGCATGTGAAAGCAATCGAGCTGCAAGCATCGGGCCAATAAGTTCTGTGATATTTGGAGCGAGTTTTTTTACATCAATTTCAATTTGTTCTTTTAACCGTTCCTGATTTTTTTCAACATGCTTTAAAACAGTTGTAACGGGTAGTTGATTATGCGAATCAGAAGAATACATATTCCAAGATGATATTCGTTCAGACAACACGTTTGCGATATGCTGCAGTTCATCTAACGCATTAACTTGTTGAATAATCTGATAATCCGGCGATGACAAATCACAATCAACTTGTTTGTATGAAATCTTAAGTAAAATCTTGTGAAGTAATTCTTTTGGAAAACCAAAAGATTCTGCATCAATTTGAATGGTAGAAAAAAAAGAGTTATTTAGTTGATAAGAACCAATAGGTTGCAATCGTTTTTCAGAAACAATGAACGTATAGTTCTCAGAGTTCTCAGCAAGTTTTTTTTCTTCAAGTAAAATATGTTGATTTCGAATACGTTCAATTTTTTTAATTAACTTCTTTTCTTCTTTTGGAAAAAGGAATTGTTCTACTATATTTTTTTGAGAATCAAAGAGGAAACTTCCGAACCATTTAGTAACCAAGTAATATTGCATTATGCACTGTGTAACTTCTTTCTTTTAAAAGTATTTATGGAAAAAAATCGAGAAAATTAAAATGGATTTAAATAACATTGAATGTTATCATCCATCAGGTGATTTAACTGGTTGATATCTCAACACAAATAAATTCACTATCTCTTCCAAATCCAACCATGCTAGCATCAGGCATAATGGATGAAGATGCTGGAAGCATGATGCGTGTTTTAGACTCTGGGGCAGGCGCAGTTGTAACCAAATCCATTGGACGATCCCCACGCAAAGGACATCCTAATCCAACATTTGTTGAAGTAGACTGTGGAATCCTTAATGCGATGGGGCTTCCTAATCCAGGTATTAATGAATATATCACTGAATTACAAGAGTTAAAAAAACAAAATGGAATAATTATTGGTAGTGTTTTTGGGTCAAATGCCGAAGAATTCACTGAAGTTGCTTCTAAAATGAATGAATACGTACATGCTTTAGAATTAAATTTTAGTTGTCCACATGCTGAAGGATATGGATTAGAGATTGGGCAAAACCCAACATTTGTTTCTGAAATCACCTCTTCAGTTATCAATACTGTTTCTGTACCGGTGTATGTGAAATTATCAGCTCAAGTTAACGATATCACATCAATTGCAACTGCTGCTGAAGACGCTGGAGCAAATGCAATTGTTGCCATTAACACTTTAAAAGCAATGAGTATTGATTTAGAAGTCAAAAAACCGATTTTAGGAAATAAAACTGGCGGATACAGTGGGAAAGCAATTAAACCAATCGGCGTTCGAGCAATCTTTGAGTTGTATAAACATCTTTCAATCCCTCTTATTGGTGTTGGTGGCATTGAATCTGGATCTGATGCCATTGAATACATCATGGCTGGAGCAACCAGTGTCCAAATTGGTACTGCGGTTCACTCACGAGGAATTATGGTATTTGACCGGATTTGTAAAGAGATCAAAGAATGGATGGAAAATCATGAAGTCGAATCTATTTCTGAATTAATTGGAGTTGCTCATTTATGACTAATACAATTACTACTACAAAAATAATACATGATACAATTGAAAACGAATGTGTGAAAACAATTATTTTTAATCATGATGAATGTGTTCAACCAGGTCAGTTTTATATGATCTGGATACCTGGCATTGATGAGATACCAATGAGTGTTTCAGTTATTCAAGAAAAGAAGAAGGGAATCACGTTTCGATCTGTTGGCAAAGCAACAAAGGAATTATTTCAAAAAACGAAAAATGATATTATTGGAATTCGGGGCCCATATGGAAATGGATTTAGTTTGAATGGAAAAAAAATCCTTTTTGTCGCTGGTGGCACAGGTATTGCAATGATTGCTCCAGCTGTCGAACAGGCAATTCAAAAAAATAAAGATGTTGATGTTATTCTTGGAGCGAAAACAAAAAAAGATCTTTTCTTTATACATCGTTTAAAACAAACGAAAGCAACGGTTCATCTTACTACTGATGATGGAAGCATTGGTTTCAAAGGTTTTGCAACAAAGAAAGCAAATGAATTATTGCAAACTAATTTTTTTGATGCAGTATATACTTGTGGACCTGAACTCATGATGAAAAAATTATATCAAATATGTGAAAATAAAGATATCATATTTGAAGCATCTCTTGAAAGATACATGAAATGCGGTGTTGGATTATGTGGCCAATGTGTAGTTGGAAAAGGCATTCGTGTTTGTGTAGAAGGACCTGTTTTTTCAAAATCAATGTTAAAAAATATTCCTGACTTTGGGGTTTTTAACCGGGATGCTAGTGGAAAAAAGCAATTACTTTAAAAAGGATACTAAAAATATCAAATATGAGATAATTATTATGAGGTTTTGATAACATGGCAAGTTACTATGAAGAACTACAGTTTTCAACAAAAGGAGAAAATGACATGAAAGATATCACAAATGATATTCAACGAGTAATTTCAAGTTCAAAATTAAAAGAAGGAATCGTTTGTGTATTTGTTCCAGGATCAACGGGATCACTAACAACCATTGAATTTGAACCGGGATTACAAAAGGATTTTCCTTTAGCAATGAATGAAATAGCTCCAAAAAATAAAGATTATGCACATCATGAAACCTGGCATGATGACAATGGCCGATCACATGTAAAAGCTAGTCTTATGGGGCCAAGTGTTACCGTTCCATTTCATCAAGGAAAATTAGTTCATGGAACATGGCAACAAATTGTTTTTATTGATTTTGACACCCGGCCAAGAGACAGACGAATCATCGTTCAACTTGTCGGTGAAAAATAAAAAATAATGAATGGATTTTCTGTTAGAAAAATTTCCATACTATTTTTTCTTCAATTTTTTCATTTCCTTCAGAATTCATTGCCTTAACAGTTATCGTTTGACGTCCAAAAACGGTTTCATCCCACGTGTAATTACAAGAATCTCCAGTTATCGATTTAACCAATTTACTATTAATATAGATTTCAATAGATTCAACAGATGATTCTTCGTCTTCAGCACTTACATTGATTTCAATTGAACCAAAAATCAACGGTCTAAAGAATGGAAAGACAGCTCTATTTCTAATATAAATTGCATTAATAGGAGATTCAAACTCTATAGATGGTGCGGTATCATCTGGTTCATTAATGGTAACTGTGGTTGTATCCAACGCAGAAATATTTCGTTCATCTGAGACATTTACGGTCACATAATAAATATCTGGTTCACTAAATGCATGTTCAGCTTCTTGAACAGTTGAAACATTTCCATCACCAAAATCCCAAAACCAGGTATAATTACCCATACCACCAGTTGCAACTCCTTCAAATGAAATCAGTTCACCAGGATTACCACTATATGGACCTTTAGCATCAACAGTTAATGGTTCCACGGTAACATTCACAACAACGGTATCTTCTTTATATTCGCTTGTGTTATCCGTAACTTTAACACTAATTGTATATTCTCCTGATGCATTCCAACTTATAGTAAACGAGGAAGAATTTTCATCATCAAATTCACCATCCTCATCTAAATCCCAACTGTAAGAATATGGCGGTTCTCCACCAGCGACTTGTGCAGACAATGTGACTTCTCCTCCAACATAAACGGGTTCAGGAACTAAAATATCAACTGTAAATTCAGTGGTTGCAGTAATGGTTGCTGAATCAGATCCAGATAACGGATCGCAAGTTCCACAGAGACTAGAATTCACCTTAACCTGATTATGATGCGTACCGTTTTCTAAAATAATTACATCATATTGAAGAGTTAATGTATCATTTGGTTTAAAGTAATCTTCGATATCTTCATTAAAATTAATCCACATATACGTATTTGTTTCTTCGTAATATGTTGGTTCCTTGCCATAGGTTTCATTATCAAAATAAACAACTGAACTTCCATTCACGTATTTTAATCCAGAAGGAAACGTATCTAGAATTGCAAGATTAGTTACCACATTCATCTCCAAATTAGTTATGGTTACATTAAATGTGGCCGTTTCCCCGACAAATGCATCTATTGAATCTTCCCATGAATTATTCCCTTTCACCTTTTTTTCGCAGATGAATAACTCTTTTGCACGTCCAGTAACACGGGCAATATCAATAATGTTGAATTGTTTTCCAAGTGTTTCATTTCCCAAAACCTGAACTGTGTTTTTTATTGTGGCATTTTCAGAGACATTAGCATCGAATTCAATATAGATCTTTTCACCAGGTTGCAAAAGAGTTTGATTCCAAAATAATGTTCTATTATCATCTAGGCTATCAGGACTGGTGTTTTCTCCGTTAAAGGTTGCATTGCCTCGATAAGTGATACCATTAGGTAATTTATCCATTATGCTAACGTTTTCTACTTCATAAGTTCCATTATACTCAATACTAATGTTGAATCGAATCATTCCATTCAATGGAACTGTCGTTGTTTCATTCCAGGCCGTTTCATTTATATTTTTAACACTTTTAGAAACATTTAATTCTCCAAAAACATAAACTGTAGCCATATCATTTTGTGTCATTGTATCTGACTCATTTTTTATGATATTAACCGTGACATTATTTTGTAAGGTATTTCGTTGTTCTACACTTGTGTTGTATTCAATGTATAGTGTTGTATTCTGATTTGATATTGCACTTAGATTCCATTCAAGTGCATATGATGTTTGATTTATTTCAGGTTCATTAATTATTCCATTTACCGTTGCATTACCATCATATGATAATCCTTCCGGTAGTGTATCAATTATTTGTATTTCTGATAGATTGGATCCATTGTAGATTACCGTAATGTTAAATTGAACAGTTCCATCGATTTCAATTGATTCAGTATTATCCCATTCAGATTCAAAATCTTGCCAGACGGATTTATCAACAAAAAGATATGTTGATTCAGTTTCATCATCTTCATCATCAGAGGGTTCATCATCCTCATTCTCACCATCGTCTGATCCATCGTTATCATCAGTATCACCATCATTAGAATTATCATTATCATCACCTGAACCATTATCTCCTCCACTATCATTATCGGAATCTGAATCATCAGTATCATTATCATCGGCATCACCGTCTTCAGATGAATCATCTTCATCATCATTTGATGTATCATCGTCTCCCGTATCGTTAGTATCATCGTCAGATTGATCATCTCCTCCATCATCGTCATCTTCAGAGGTAACCACAAAAATATCTAAAGAATCATTCATATCTTCAGTAATACTCATACTAATTGGATTTCCTATCTCATCTGATCCAAGATACATACTGCCCTGATAAATAACATACAGTTCAAAGGATTCCCCTTCATAATCCGTGACCTCAATCTCATACATCCCACTTTCATTAGTTCCATCTCTGTCACTAATTGTTTTATTAGCAAAAATAACACTAACATTTACTCCAGCTGGAGCGGGAGTGCCATCAATATAAACCGTTCCTCTCAACCATTTCGTTGATTCATCATCTGAATTGAAAAAAAGCATGAAGCTAGCAATGATAAGAGCAGAAAGTAAAAGAAGAACAATTACGAGGAAAATAATCTTATTATTCTTAATATTCATAAATTTTGATATATTTAATTTATTAAATATTTTTCTATTCATATCTCTCATTCCTCATCTCTTTTTTTCTTTTTACCGTTATTAAGCATTTATTGTACACCCCTATCCCAAACTGATCAACACAAAAAAAATCATTATTGAATGAAAATACTTATAGGAACAAGAAAAATAACCATCCACGAACACGTATGGACACAATCATTATTTTAGATGGGTACATTGATGAACCGACTTGTTTAGGCGTTCCACCGTTCATGAGTACATATCCACGATATATCGCAGGATCCATTTGGAAAAAAAATCCAAAGATGCCTATCTATTATTACACCATCGATCAGATTCGTCAACAACCAGATATAATTTCTAAACGCTTCAAAGATGCAACACTAATTATTGTTATTGCTGGAATGATGGTACCTGGCAAATATCTTTCTGGATACCCAATTCATCCAAATGAACTTGAAAAAATACTCAAACCACCCCTAAAACCAAAAAAAATTCTATGTGGATCTGCTGCCACCTACGGATTTGGTATTTCCGGAGGGAAAAAAACAGAGATAATTCAAGACAAAAACAATATTCTTGATGCATCAATTACTGGCGATCCTGAAATCGTCATATCAAAAATTATAGATCAAAACTTTGATCTTAAGCACATCGATTTTTCAGAAAAACGAAAATCAGCAGAAGATATCTCTGATTTTGCAGTACAAGGATCTAAGATAGTAAAACAACATCCATATTTTCCTGACCGATTAATCCTTGAAATTGAAACGTATAGAGGCTGTCCAAGATATATTACTGGTGGATGTTCCTTTTGTTTAGAACCCAAAAAGGGAATACCTGATTTTCGATCAATTAACAGTATCAAAAACGAAATTAACGCATTATACAATCATGGAATTCGATCGTTTCGCATTGGAAATCAACCATGTTTATTTTCCTATCAAGCAAATCATATAGGAAAAGAAGAATTTCCACAACCAAATCCTGATGCATTAGAAGATCTTTTTTCAACTATTAGAAAAGTCGCGCCAAAATTACATACCTTACACATCGATAATGTGAATCCTGGAATTATTGCTCGTTATCCTGAGGAATCAGAACAAATTGCAAAGACAATCGTGACCCATCATACCTCTGGTGATGTAGCTGCATTTGGTGTGGAAAGCATTGATCCTAAAGTTATAAAAGAAAATAATTTGAAAGCAAATGAAAACGAACTCGTTTCAGCAATTAGATTGTTTAACAAAATTGGACGAAAACAAGGATTCAATGGACTACCTGAACTCTTACCAGGATTAAATTTTATCATTGGATTAAAAGGTGAAACTAAAAAAACATTTGAGTATAATATCAAATTTTTACAAAACTTAGTAAAAAATGATTTACTAGTACGAAGAATCAACATTAGACAAGTTATTCCTCTTCCACATACAACAATGGAAAAAACAGGAAATTCACTAAGCAACAAACATAAACGATACTTCTCTCATTTCAAATATCAGGTTAAACACACCGTAGAACAGCCGTTACTGCAAAAACTCATTCCTAAGGGAACAACCCTTACAGATGTATTTTTTGAATTATGGAAAGGAAAAACCACGTTTGGACGGCAAATTGGTAGTTACCCTCTTCTTGTTGGCATCCCTGGAAACTTTCCAATTGGATCCAAACAAAATATTACTATCACAGACCACGGATTCAGATCCGTTACGGGTATACCAAAACCAGTACATATCAACAGTGCACAACGGCAAACCATTCAAGCAATACCTGGAATCGGTAAAAAAAGAACAATTCGAATATTAGCAAATCGACCATTTACCAACAAGCAACAATTTATTAAAACATTTGATGATGTAATCATAGCAGAATCTATCCTAAAATATCTTTCATTTGACTTAAAAGAAAAAAACAAAAGAAAGCAATGACTTAAGGTAATGTATCATGGTAAAAGATCTAACGTCTTTAGAAAAAAAACTAGACTACACTTTTAAAGATAAACAATTACTCACTCAAGCATTAACTCATAAAACATATGCTTTTGAAGCAAGTACGCCAATTGAATACAATGAACGATTAGAATTTCTTGGCGATAGTATTCTTAACTTTATCACCGCTGAAAAACTATACAAAACAAACACCTTTTTTTCAGAAGGAGAACTAACTCGCCGCCGAGCGTTACTGGTTAACAATAACATCTTAGCAAAAAAAGCAAAAAAACTCAAACTTGGATCATACATGCACGTCGGTAAAGGCGAACAAAAACAAAAAGGAAATCAAAATCCAAGCAATCTAGCAAATTGTTTAGAAGCTGTTTTTGGTGCAATTTATCTAGATTCAAATCTTAATAAAACAAAAAAAATAATCCTTAAAATCCTCTTTGATGAAATATAACGTACTAAAAAAAAAGAAGTGATTTCAATGAAAATTTCAATAGTATCAATGAGACCTCAAATCGGGAAAAAAAAAGATAATATTTCAACGATGAAATCTTATATTAAACAAGCTGATTCAGATTTAATCGTATTTGGAGAAATGACTCTTACCGGATATCCATGCAAAGATGATTTACGAACCCTTGCAGAACCAATCAATGGCAATTCAATAAAAGAATTACAAACTTTTGCAAAGGAACAAAAAAAACATATTGTATTTGGCATGCCGCTTTCCGATGAAAACATCACAGGACTTATTCATAATGCATCAATTCTTATTCAACCAAACGGAACAGTAGATGCTTACAAAAAATGGTTTTTACCAACCTTTGGCCCATTTGAAGAAAAACTTTTTTTTGATGAAGGAGAAACACTTCCAGTGTTTCAAACAAAACTTGGCACCATAGGATTATGCATTTGTTATGACATCTATTTTCCAGAAATAACAAAAGCATTAACACTTCAAGGAGCAGAAACCATTATATGTATTTCAGCTTCACCCTCAGTAACTCGCTCTTATTTTGAAACTATTCTTCCAGCTCGAGCAATTGAAAACACCACATTTGTGGTGTATGCTAATATTGTTGGCAACCAAGAAAACCTAGTATTCTGGGGTGGATCACAAGCATATGATCCATTAGGATCGCTTCTTGGCAAAGCTCCCTATTTTGAAGAATCCATGGTTTCCTACACGCTTGATCCAGCAAAAATTTCACTAGCCCGAGCTAATCGACCAGTGATACGAGATATTCGACCTGAAATCTATCAAGATCTTTATCAGTATAGCAGGTTTCATCAGAAAAAAACAAAGTAAATGTTAACGTAACTTTTAGTTCTTATAGAATAAATTCTTTAATCGGATAATAAATGAATGTGAGGAATGATACTTAAAATCCCATAAACTAGATCTTGGCGAAAAATTGGTTTTAGATTCATTCTCTTGAGAATCTATACGATGGAAATAATAAGCAACTGCTTTCGAAGGAGGCGTTGGTATCAATGATTTTTCAGAGGAATCAATTACTTTTCTTTTTCTCCTTCGAATAATAATAGATGTATTCATCAATTGCTTTTGATATTCAACAAGCATGTGTGAACTATTATTGTCAGTAAACCTACTATTATTTTTTAATTCATTTTTAGATGAAGAGGAAATAAAATCTCTCAGTTTTTTATGCAAAGGACCTACAAAAAGATTACGCGAGTAATATAGATTTTTTAATTTATAGGTTAATTGATGACTACAAAAAATAAAATGTTTTCTTATCCGGATTATTCCTTTTTTTACAAAATTTAAATCTATGTCAAAAACATTTTTTTTCTTGACATCATCTTTTTTTACACTGGTAGATTGAACTTTTTTAC
>CAZYLG010000059.1:0-13002 GCA_964648565.1 uncultured Thermoplasmatales archaeon | reverse complement strand
CCGAAAGATGTGCTTCTTCATCTTTCACGAGTGAAGAAGCTTCAGGTGAATGATGAGTGGATAACTTCAGAGGTTCCGAAGAAAACACGATTGATCAATGAAAAATTAAATATTCATATTACTTAATACAGGCAGAGTTACGGGTTAATCTATTCAAGTCTTCACCCAATATTAGAGTATTGCGAATAATTGCTATCAGATCAAATTGGATACATCAACCTAAAAATGGAGAAGAGGCAAAAAGGTAATTGTATTTGTACTTTCTTTCAAAAAAAATGTTAGATGATAAATATAATTCGAAAAAATAGAGAAGAAATTTTTTCTCGTTAATTATTTGATTTTGTTTAGCTAATTATGATGTAAAAGCCGATTAACATTCCTTGTTTCGTTTTTTGATCAGTTGCTTGTTCATCACAATTTGTGTTAACGGTTATGTTAATTTCTCCGAAGCCTAATGTATAATCATATTTCCATGATGAAACTTCAACGGATTCTCCAGGATTTAGTTCTGCTATAATCGGAATTGGTGGAATTATTTTATCGCCTCTTATCAAATTGTCACCAATAACCGTTGTATTCCATCGTACATCATGAGCTGTGCTATCACCAGTATTTTTTATTACGGTGTGTGTACCGAATCCTCCTGAGATACTTTCGATTGATAGTTGTGGAGATGAGTTTTCAACAGCGCTTAACTCAGTTGAAAGATTAAAACCTGAAATAACCGTGAATACTATTGTGAATATTAAGAGTAATTTCCATACATGTCTTTTTTCTCTTTTAATAGATTTATTTCCTGTTTTCATAAGTATCACTAGAAACAAAGTAGATTAATTATGTTATAAAGTCATAACTAAATTTTACTTGGATTATAGTTTTAGAATACTTATGTGAGAAATATTAAATTAAAAATATTTTTTTATATAATTATTACCTGTAATTAAACTGTTTTTCAAGTGTTATTCATAAATTTTTATCAATGATTATAACAGTAAAAAAATAGTAAGGTGATTATCTTGAAAATTCGATATCCTCTTGCCTTTGAAATACTTCCAAAAGAAATAGATGCTGGTAGAACATGGTTGACTGTTCGAATAAAAAATATTGGAAAATCTAAATTAAAAAATCTTGATGTACAATTAAATTCATTGGATTCTTATTATTTGAAAGGAATTGATGGTAGTGAATTTGTTTATGAATTAAATCCTGACGAAGAAACAAAAATCCCATTTAAGGTACAAGCTAGTGCAACGAGTAGTGTCTATGTTTCAGTTGAAAGTATGACTGAGGAAGGAGAGCCATTGTTTGTAGAATCTCCCAATGTCACAATTCGGATAGGTTCTGCTCCAGCCGAGATTCAAAGTATGTTTGTTTTAACAAAGCCGTATCCTGTGCCAGAGGAGACAATAAAATGCGAATCAACCATTGTAGGTTTAAAAAGTTCAGGTGAGCTCAATCTTGAGTTTTGGGCGGATACTCCATCTGAAAAATTTGAATTACTTGCATCAATGAAAACAAAGCAGTTTGATGCTGGAGAAATCGGAAAATATTCTGCTGAGTTAACTCCTAACGATGAGGGATTATATGAAATTCATGCATATCTATATGATGGGAAAAAAAGAGTAGATCATAAAACGGATACCATATTTGTTAAGAAATAATAGGTTGGGAGTTATCTTTTCTTATTTCAGTTGATTACGAACTATTTTCATTATTTTTTAATAATTGCTTGGTTCTTTTTAGATAATTATCAGCTAGTTTTTTGATTTGATCATCTCTCTTTTTTACAGTCATCAAGTATTGGAAAGTAATTGCTAAGGAAATAAAAAACAAAAAAACACCACCCATTCCAGCAAAAACATTTGCTAACTGAATAATATTATCCCCTTCAAAGTAGGTAAGTGTTAATCCAACAATAATTGCTTTATATGCTGAATTAAAAAATACTGCAGCAATACAAAGGAAAATAATACCTAAAAAAAGTGGGTATCTAATTACTTGTTGTGTGTTAATAAGTTTTATAAATTCTTGAAATAATCTTGGTTTTTTACCAAGAACTCGTTTAAAAGATAAATTGTACCACAGTCCTTGATGTTCTCCTTTCTTATCAATATTTTTCTTTTTCTTTTCTTCGCTATGTATCTCTCCTTTTAGATTATCATCTAATTCATCTGCTACTTCCTCTTCCATTAATAACGGTAACGCTTGCTTGCATTCTTCAGGGTTCATATCTGTTTCTTTTGCAATATTTTTCAATGATTTCTGCACGAGAAATTTAAATCTTTGTTCGTCTAATGTTTCTTTTATGATGTCCTGAATATCTTGCCCACTAACTCCTTTTTCACGGATGTTTTCCATTATTGCTTTAATGAAAGCTCTTCTAAACACATCGTAATCAACATTTTTTAACACTTTTTTTCCTTTATCTCCTACAACCATTTTTCATTTACACCTTAATTTATCTGACAATATCATGTTTAATGATGTCGATATTTTTTGATCTGCAAAAAGGACAGATAAAGACAGTATTTTCATCTATCATCGGGTTGATTTGATATTCAGTACATTGAGGATTACTGCAACGAAATTCATCGGTTCCTTCGATAAACTCAGTTTGTTGAATATCTTGTTTCCTACAAACCGGGCAACACAGTTGAGATTTATGTGAAATTGGCTTTTTAAATAAGCAAACTGAGCAATGATTATTATTACATTGATATACTCTTGACAATTTTTCACTCCATATAGTTTAAGTATAACATTATTTTTGAGATGCTCCTCTTTTTTCAAACCAATCAAATAATAAAGATGTTAATAAAAAACTCATCAAGATAATTACTGGTAAAATCCAAAAAGGGATCAACAGATGTTCTAATGAAAAATGAATTGTTCCATTACTCTTAACATCCAAACCAGTTAACAAACTGATGAGCAGGAAGAAAAAAGTAACAATTTTTGCTTTTCTCTTTGAGCTTTGAGATAATGACATAATAACTTCCTAACTAACCTATCCATTTTAGCGATGTTTAAATTTTTAATTTAATATCTCATCATTTTTAGATAACCAGATTACATTCCGGACAAACAAATCTTGAGCCCGTCGATTTCCAATTGTTGCTTCAGCATGAATAGGTGAAAGAATCACTCTTCCTAATCCAAACGTAGTTGATACTATTGCTTTTTTATGATTAATTGTTTTTTTATATGGATCATCTGCACGGCCAAAAAAAGCGATTGTTTTCACAGGATGCATAGTTAATTTTCTTATCGTTGAACCTTCAATAAGAGGTGCATTTCCTAACATAACTCGTACATTTTTTCCCTCATATGGTTCTTGAATTGATGAAGATAATAATCGATTACAATGAACACTTCCTCTAGAAAAAGGTAATTTTGATAAAAATTGCATCATTTCAAATTTTGGTGAAAGAATTGGATTTTTTATGATATATTCAATAGAAGATGCATCAGTGTAAACATTAGCAAGTTTAAGCATTGGTGATAATGTTTCAAATCCCAGAACTTTGCAAATAGATCGATGATGCATCAAATCTAAATTTTTCACTCCTAACGAGCCAAATGTTGAATCTCCACAAATCCCATAAAACCCTCCACCAGTCCGAACAAATCTTCTAATGTTCCACCGATATTGATGAGGTGTATACCATCCACCCACACCACCAGGTGCCACAATCACATCTATATTACGCCATCGTAAAGATCCTCTTTGAACGTGGCCATGCTCCCAATCATCCCAAAATTCAAACACTCTGAATTTTACATCATATTTTTTTTCAGCCCTGCGAAAACAATTTTTTATGAGATATGTGTGTAATCGAGCGCTAACTCCTTTATCCAAGATATCCCATTCTTGTCTGATAATAGCGATACGAACAATGGGTTTTTTATCAAATATTGCTGTAGACTGTGGTAAAAGAAAAAACACGATAAGTGATAACGTAAGAACTATTTGAATTATTTTTTTCATCTTCATTTTTTTCTTCACTCTTAAAAATAAATATAATTACATAATCCGTTGTTGAACTGAAGAAGAATTATGAGATTCAACGCGATTTGATGGATCTGCAGACCATTCAGTAAAGGATCCTTCATACAATCTTACATTAGGATAATTTAAAAACCAGTTAAGAATCACAAATTCAATAGTAGCTTCTCTGCCAGTACCACATGAACAAATAATTTCTTTTTTCTTTGAAATCTGATATTTTTCCAGAATGGATTGAATGATATGATCTGGTTTCAATAGAAATGGATTTGTTTCATCAACAAAAAGTTTCCAAGGAAGATTTACTGCACCAGGTATGTGACCATTTCTTATCCATGGTCCAGATATTCCCTGATAATATGATGTGGGTCTAGCATCTAATAACATTACATTCTGTTTTTCTTTTAATCTTTTTACTTCATCAATAGTTACTGCATACTGATTTTGAGTGTTCACTGTTACCTGAGAGGATTTAATCTGTGGAAATGCTTGGGATATCGGTTTTTGTTCTCTTTTCCATTTATCAATTCCACCATCCAAAATAAATATTTTATCATAACCGCATCGAGTAAGAGCATATGAAACCATGAATGCTTCTAAACCGTCACCCCAACCTTTAAAAGAACCTTTTCCAGAGTAAACTACTACAATTTTATCAGATTGTATTCCTACTTGTCTAAATATCGATTGCATCACGTTGGCTGATGCAAATGTGGCAGGCATTCCATTATTTGTACGTCGTAACGTTGAACCATCTAGATAAACAGATGTTGGGATGTGTTCTTTGATATAATCATGAACGTTTGGTTGCGTGTCAATAAGGATAATCGATTCATCTTTCAAATGAGTTTCAAGCCAATTTGTTGATACTTTCTGAACGAGTAATGCATCGTTTTGATTTACACTTTTTTTCATGATTTTTGGTCTCCTCAACCTATTTAACAATCATAACTGTTGAATCAGCATGATGAATAACTGTTTCAGAAACACTTCCCAATAGAATCCGATCTAGAGAAGAATGACCTTTACTCCCCATTATAATAAGATCATTCTTGTTTACTTGTTTTATTATTTCTTCAGATGGAGTACCATGGAGAACCATTGTGTTGACATTAACATTTTCTTCAGAAGCAAGTTCCTCGATTCTGTTTAAATTTTTTTGGGCTTCTTCTTCTGTTTCACGTTTCCAGCTATTGTAATCTGTTGAAGATGTGAACTTCAAAAGTCTTCTTTTCTCAACAACATATATTGATAATAATGGAATATCCAATTTTTTAGATAGAATTATACTTTTTTTTGCTGCATTCATCGAAGAGATAGATCCATCAACAGGTGAAATAATTCGTTTGAATGAGTTTTGAGACGTTATAATATCACTTCCACTTTTTTTTAATCACTTCAAACATAAAGTGGTAACTAAAAAACAATTAGAAAACGAGTAAATAACAATTATTTTACATTATAAAAAAGCGAAAATTAGCATAAATATATTCACGTAAATAGGCATTAATTAACAGTTATAAGTTAGACTTAAAAATAAAATTTTATTTTTTTGATTTACATGTGCGTTTATACTTAGATTTCAAGTATACTTGATTTATATTTTATTTATATCTAAGTCACATTTTAGTATTTAATTTTGAATGGATTTGTTAGGTAATAAAGATGTATGATAATAATATCTACAATCTAATGGCTCAGGCAGTTGAAGAAAGTCAAAGTCTTTACAGAATTAAAAATGATTATTTAAAGGATTCAAAAGAATGTGATGAATGTACTGAATTTTGGAAGAAATTAATTGAAGATAAGGAGCAACATTGCGACGATTTGTGGAATCTTATCAAAAATCACATGAAAGAATAATAAATTAGTTAGTTCAACCATAAGGATAACATCCATAATTTTTTCAATCCTTTGTTATTCCATCAAGATATGATAGTAGAGTTCTATGTTAAGTACAATAAAACAAAATAAACTAACATGGGGAAATTAAATAATCATGATTGATACTCAACAAGCAACTTCACTTTATGAAAAAAGTATTGAAATTTTAAAAGAAGTACAACTAGAAAATGGTGGATGTCTTGCTACTCCAAAAGATGAACGATATCCGTATGTCTATCCGCGAGATCATTCTTTAATTATTCTTGGTTTCTTATCTGCAGGACTCTACGAAGAGGCAAAAAAGGGATTGACCTTTATTTTGAATACTCATACGGGAAAAGGAGCATTTCCACAAAGAGTGGATGTCAATGGAAATGATGCATCTTATAAACCAATTCAAATTGATGGAACCGGATTAGTATTGTTTGCTTTAGCACAATACGTGGATAAAACAAAAGATTTTGATTTTGCTCGGAACTATTTTAAAAGAGTGAAAGAAGCTGTTGGTTACATTATTGATAATAGTTATGAAAATATTAAAGGAACATATGAAAAACAAAAGCATCATTTGAAGATGCCTTTAATTTTCACTCCAAATTCATTACATGAATACCCTCCAACAGAAGCAGGATTAGAAATATGGGCTAATTGTATTTGTTGTGCCGCACTCCTAAAAATATATGAGATGAGCAAGCAAGTTGATGATATTCAAATTCAATGTAAAGAATATGCTGATAAAGTCAAAAAAAGTATTTTAAATTATATGTGGAATTCAAGAAAAAAAACATTTATTAAAACAATTAGAGTCAGAGAATCAAGTTCAGTTCTTGTGGATCCGGATGTTGGTAAATATGCCATCGCAGATTTTGGTATTTTAGACGATGAAGATTCACGAGTTATTTCAACAGTTACAGACATTGAAAAAAATTTGTGGCATCAACAACTTGGAGGTATATGCAGATATCCTAAATATGAAGGACGTAATAATGGGGGGTGGGGGCCATGGCCAAATTACACGTTAATGATTTGTAGACATCATATCCGTGTTGAAAATAAACAAAAATCTGATCAATACCTGAACTGGGTTTTGAACACTGCATACCAAAATCAACTTCCTGAACACACATCTGCAGTGAGTGAGTTCGAAGAATATGTACAAGATTTCAAAGAATCAGGACTACTCAGAAAGGACCGAAAGACTATGATAGAAAATGCAAGGAATCATCCTACTTATAAATCAGGTATCGCTTACATATCTTTACCGTTAGCATGGGCTCATGCAGAATTTATTCGAACATACAATCAGTATAAAAAACAATTTGGAGTGTGATTATTTCTTTGAAATCTATAATTACAGTAACATTAAATCCATCTGTGGATCAAAGCTGTACCACATCTGTTGTGAAAGACGAGCGAAAACTAAAATGTAGTTCTCCTCAGTATGATCCTGGTGGTGGAGGACTAAATGTTTCACGAGTTATCAAACGTCTTGGAGGTCAAACGAAAGCATTCTATCCGGCTGGAGGATGTATGGGTGATCTTTTAGAGACACTGTTAGATCGTGAAGGATTAGATCATGTACGTGTTCATATTCAAGGATCAACTCGATTAAATTTCCATGTTATTGAAGAATCAACAGACAGACAGTTTCGATTTAATATGCCCGGGGTAGCTATGGAAGATGGGGAACTAAAAGATTTATTACGAGATTTAAAAGAGTTTATTCCGAATCCAGATTATATTATTGCTAGTGGCAGTCTTCCTCCTAAGATGGATACATCGTGTTTGCGAAAGATCGCGGACATAGCTGGTGAATTAAATGCTAAATTAATCGTTGATTCATCAGGAGAAGCATTGCGGAAAGCATTAGGTAAAAATCTTTATTTGATTAAACCAAATTTAAGGGAGTTTTCAGAATTGATTGGAAAACAAATCAAAAATCAAGATCAAATTATTTCTGAAGCAAAAAAAATTATTGACCAACATCAGGTTTCAGTAGTCGTAGTCTCAATGGGGCAGGCTGGAACGATTTTTGTTGATTCTAAACAGAGCGGGCATATACAAACTCCCTTTGTTCCTATTAACAGTAGAATTGGTGCAGGGGATAGTATGCTTGCAGCACTAACATTACATCTTTCCGAGGATGAATCTTTAGAAGATGCAGTCATTTTTGGAGTTTCAGCAGGAACAGCAGCAGTTATGACTCCGGGTACAGAGTTATGTAGAAAAGAAGACGTGGAAAAGTTATATGAGAAAATAAAAAAAAACTAGAGATGAATTAGTATGCCTGAACTACCTGATGTAGAAACATTCAAACGATACATTGATTCAACCTCACTACATAAAACTATAGAAAAAGCACAGGTTATGAATAAAAAAATCCTTGAAGAAATTAGTAAAAATAATCTTGAACAGGGACTTCAAGATACGACGTTTGTTGAAAGTGATCGTCATGGAAAATATCTTTTTTTAAAAACTACGGAGAATCAATGGATGGTCGTTCATTTTGGTATGACTGGATTTGTGAAATATTTTAAGGATGAATCAGATGAACCCAACCATACTCGATTATTACTTCGTTTTGACAACAATTATTTTTTCTCTTTTGCTTGTCAACGAATGCTTGGAAAAATTGGATTGATTCAAAACAAAGAAGATTACATCGAAAAAAAAGGAATGGGTGCTGACGCATTAGAAGTTTCCTATGATCTTTTTGAAGAAAAATTAAAAAAAAGAAGGGGAATGGCTAAGTCGGCTTTAATGAATCAATCTATTATTTCAGGAATTGGTAATATTTATGCTGATGAAATTTTATTTCAATCAGGAATTCATCCAAAAACAAAAATGAATCAGCTCACTGAAAATGATTTTCAAACAATGTATCAAAAGATGCAAGAAATCTTTGATGTAGCAATTAAAGCAAAAGTGGATACTGATGAATTTCCCGAAACTTATATTATTCCAAATAGAACAAAGGATGGCTTATGTCCAAAGGGAGATAAAAAATTAAAGAAAACAAAAGTGAATGGACGAACAACGTATTTTTGTCCAGTTCATCAGGATAAGAAATAAAAACATGGATTTGAAAATTAATATGTTATATTTTGGAACTTCAGGATGGTATTATGAACATTGGATTGATCAGTTTTATCCTTCTGATTTATCGAAAAGTGACTGGTTATCATTTTATGCAGATCGATTTAACACAGTGGAAGTGAATGCTTCATTTTACCGATTACCTTTTAAAAATATGATAAAAGGATGGAAGAATAAAACTCCTGATGATTTTTTACTTACGTTTAAAGGAAGTCAATTAATTACTCATAAAAAGAAATTACAGGATGTAGAAGAGTATCTTAATCGATTTCATCAACGAATACGATTGGCTAAAAAAATTGGTGTTGTCCTTTGGCAGTTACCGCCGAGTCTAAAAAAAGACATTGATCGCTTGGAATCTTTTTTACAGCTACTTGATTCTGATTTGCGGCATTGTGTCGAGTTTCGGCATAAAAGCTGGTTTGACGATGGCGTGTTTGATTTACTTCGACATTATAATATTGGTTTTTGTATCTTGAGTGCTCCAAAACTTCCTTCAACGGTTCAAGTAACCTCAGATTTTGCATATATTCGATGGCATGGTGTTAACGATTGGTACCAACATGATTATACTGATGAAGAATTAAAAGAATGGGCTGAAACAATTAACTCTTTTGATGTTGACACAGTATTTGGATATTTTAATAATGATTATCAAGGATTTGCTCCGAAGAATTGTTTAGCCTTAAAAAAGATATTATCCTAAGTAAATTAGAAATCCTGAAATTAGATGTCTCAGTCAGA
This sequence comes from uncultured Thermoplasmatales archaeon, assembly GCA_964648565.1. Lineage (GTDB taxonomy): Archaea > Thermoplasmatota > E2 > DHVEG-1 > DHVEG-1 > EX4572-165. The sequence goes on along the minus strand of CAZYLG010000059.1, from coordinate 3,272 downwards.
ATAAGATCTGGGATATTTTTACAATTTACACGACGGATTTCTTAACTTTATATATTAGATGCAAGAAATTGGGTATTAGACCAAGTAGGGAATAAATATTTTTTGCATTAATTTCACTCATTTTTAAATTAAATTGCATTTGTAATTAAGTTATAATTTAAAGATATGTATTTAATAATCTTTAACTAGATTGGTTATGACCGAATATAATATACAAATATTCAAATCAATTATAGAGTATCCATTTACTCACTTTTTTCTTTCTCATCTATGTTATTGTGAAAGATGTGCCCTATCTCGAATAGAGGTAGGTGAATACAACTATTTTTTTGGAGGAAGTAGAGCAGGAGCATATGCATATATTGACAACTATCTTTCATCTGACTCTGGCTTTATTAAAGATAAAAAGGAACATCAATTAATCGCTCAAAAAATATCAAAATAGATTTGATATAATATGAGAAATAAGGAAATTGCTCGAATATTTAATGAAATTGCAGACATGTATGAGATGCAAGATATCGATTTCAAACCAAGAGCTTATCGCAAAGCAGCACAAAATATTGAAAGTTTAGGAAAAGATATTGAGGAAATTTATGAAGATAATGAATTGAAAAATATTCCTGGAATTGGGGAAAGTACTGCTGAGGAAATCAAAGAATATCTAGACACCGGAAAAGTTCAACGATTAGAGAAACTCAAAACAGATATGCCTGTTGATTTACGTAGTTTATCTGCAGTTGAAACCATCGGTCCAAAAAAGATTAAAGTTCTCTATCAGCAATTGGGAGTAAGCAATCTTGATGATTTAGAACAAGCGGCAAAGGAAGGAAAAATTCAAAAGTTAGACGGATTCGGGAAAAAAACTGAAGAAAATATTTTAGCAAATATCTCTTTTGCTCGAGAAAAAGGACAACGTTTTCTTCTAGGTTATGTTCTTCCAGAAGCAAGAGGAATTATCAAAGAGTTAACTGACCAGGTTGATCAAATAGAATTAGCTGGATCTCTTCGCCGGATGAAAGAAACAGTTGGTGACGTGGATATTTTAGTGGTTTCTTCTGAGTCTAAAAAAGTAATGGATTATTTTACTGAGATGGATCGTGTTGAACAAGTAATAGCTCATGGAAAAACAAAGTCAACAATTAGATTGTACGGTGGAATTCAAGTTGATTTACGAATCGTCAATAAACAAAGCTTTGGATCAGCTTTACAATATTTTACTGGTAGTAAAGATCATAATGTAAAATTACGAAAGATTGCACAGAAAAACGGTTTGAAATTAAATGAGTATGGTTTATTTGAAGATGATAAACGAAAAGCTGGTGAATCAGAAGAAAAAGTGTATCAAAAATTGGATTTAGAATGGGTACCTCCAGAATTACGGGAGGATAATGGAGAAATTGAAGCAGCGAAACAAAATTCTCTTCCTAATTTAATCCAATATGATGAGGTGAATGGAGATTTACAAATGCATTCCACTTGGAGTGATGGAAGTAATACAATGAAAGAAATGATTGAGGAGTCTCGGAATCTTGGTCATTCGTTTATTGCTTTTACTGATCATGTGGGAACGTTAAAAGTAGCTGGTGGAATGGATAAAAAGGAATGGGAGAAACAAGGGGAAAAAATTGCTGAACTTCAAAAAAAATTTGATGATATTCTTATTTTTCATGGATTGGAAGCAAATATCAAAAAAAATGGGGATTTAGACATTGATAGTTCTTTTTTGAAGGAAGCTGATATTGTTTTGGCTAGTGTTCATTCTTCATTTAGACTTGCTAAAAAAGAAATGACAAAAAGAATTATTAAGGCTATTGAAAACAAATATGTTCATATTTTATCCCATCCTACGGGACGGAAAATTCAGAAAAAGGAAGCAATAGATCTAGATTTAGATGCGGTTTTTGAAGCAGCGCGGAAAAATGATGTTGCCATTGAGATTAATGCATATCCTGAAAGACTTGATTTAAATGATGTTAATGTACATCGAGCGATTAATAAGGATGTAAAATTATCAATTGGAACTGATGCTCATAGAAAAGATCATTTACGATATTATTCGCTAGGAACGGCTGTTGCTCGGAGAGGTTGGGCTCAAAAAAAAGATATCATCAACGCATTTTCATTATCTAAATTAAAAAATTTTTTAAATAAAACACAATAAAATAGGAGAATATAAAAAATGAATGAAATAAAAGAATTGATACGGTCGGATTATCCAACAATAGATGAAAACGAATCTATTTCAAAAGCAATTTCAAAAATGGAAGCAGAAGATGTAATTGTCTTACTGAAAGATGGTAAATACAGTGGAGTTCTAAACAAACGAGATATTTCAAAAGCAAAAATATCTCCCAATACTAAAGCAAATACCTTTTTGGAACATGTTGCAAAGGTTTCATCTAAGGAAACTGTTGAAAATACAGCTGGATTAATGCTTGAAAGTGATTCATATGTTTTGCCGGTATTTGGTAAAAAGAAAAAGTTTTTAGGAGTAATTACAGCAAAGGATGTATTAAGAGAATCAATTAAAGGTGATTTTGGAGATGAACCAATTAAACACTACATTTCACAACCTGTGATTGATATTTCTGCAGAGGAACCAGTATCCAAAGCAATTAATATCTTTCATGATGAAGATATTTCTCGGTTGCCTGTTTATGAAAATAACGAACTTTCAGGCATTCTTACCATTGATCATATCTTGAGTTCGTTCATTCATCCGGAACATCGCCAAGGAGGATCTGGACAATATAAAGATACTTCTAAGTATGGTGCATCAATGGCTGATAAGAAAGAATATTTGGATTTGCCGATAAAAGGAGTGATGTCCAGAACGTTTTCACTGAGATTGCCTGAAGAAAATGTCAGATCTATCGTAAAAACAATGGTTGAAACGGATTATCAAGGTATTTTTATTGGTAAAAAAAATGATTTAGTGGGTGTTGTAACGAAAAGAGACCTGTTGGAACCATTAGCTACTACCATGATACAAGAGCCAATGGTAATTCAATTCTCTGGAAAATTAGATAAAATTAATGATTTTGATAAAAAGTGGGCTAGAGAAGTTATTCATTCAAACTTTGAGAAACACTTGGATTTCCTAGACAATGCTCATATTTATGTTCGTTTAAAACGTCATAGTGAGCAAAGTAAAGGTAAACACATTATCTTTTGTAATATGCGACTTTCATCACCGCGGGGAATGTTTGTTGCGCGAGATGAAGGCTGGGGATATATGGATGCTATTAATAAATCAGCAGATGCAGTTG